>JBAXCT010000109.1:0-6856 GCA_037141375.1 Chthoniobacterales bacterium
GATTCGCAGGCCGCACCGCGTCTGGCCGAACTGGGGACAAGCTGCCCCGACCACTTTCTGCGCACCAAGATCAAACCCCTCTACGTCGCTCTCGACGCTGTACCGGCGCAACTCGACGACGCCCAGCTTGACGACTTCGTCGGCCAGCTGAAAGACAAGCTCGCCGTGGGTCTTGAGTCCTACCGCCGCGACTACGCAAACTATTACGACGCCTGCAAGCAACCCGGGTGCCCCGCCATGCGAGATGCGAACCCGACGGTCATTCTCATCCCGGGCCTCGGCATGGCGGCTTTCGGCAAGGACAAGTCCGAATCGCGCGTCACGGCCGAGTTCTACAACTGTGCCGTCGAGGTGATGCGCGGGGCCGAAGCACTCGGAGGATACATCTCGCTCCCGCAGCAGGAGGCGTTTGACATTGAATACTGGGCGCTCGAGGAGGCGAAACTCCGCCGCATGCCGCCGGACAAGGAAATGGCCGGACGCGTGGTCATTGTCATCGGTGCGGGCAGCGGCATCGGACGCGAGACCGCCCTGCGCCTCGTGCGCGAGGGCGCACAAATCGTCTGCGCTGATCTCGACTTGAATGGCGCGCAGAAAACGGCCGACGAAATCCTGCAAAAAACCGGCATCGGTATCGGCGTAGCCGGTACGGGCATTTCCGGTTGCGGCCCCGCCATCGCTGCGCAGGTCGACATCACCAAGCGCGAGAGCATCCGCGCGATGTTCGAACGCGTCATCCTCGCCTACGGCGGTTTCGATTCCGTGGCCGTCACCGCAGGCGTTTTCGTGCCGAGCGACACCACCGGCCACATTCCGGACGACAAGTGGGCGCTGACCTACGCGATCAACGTGACCGGCAGCTACCTGGTCGCTGACGAAGCCGCGAACATTTTCCGCGAGCAGGGATTGCGCGGGTCAGTTGTGCTGACCACCAGCGCGAACGCCGCCGTGGCCAAGAAAGGCAGCCTCGCCTACGACACATCGAAGGCTGCAGCCAACCATCTCGTGCGCGAACTGGCGATCGAACTCGCCCCGCTGGTGCGGGTCAACGGCGTGGCCCCGGCCACCGTCGTGCAGGGCAGCGCCATGTTCCCGCGCGACCGCGTGATCGGTTCGCTCGCCAAATATGGGATCTCCTACTCGGAGGACGAAAACGATGCATCGCTCACCACGAAACTTGCGCAGTTCTACGCCGACCGCACGCTGACCAAGGCGCCAATAACTCCCGCCGATCAAGCGGAAGCCTACTTCATCCTTCTTTCCGACCGGCTTTCCAAAACCACCGGCCAAATCGTCACCGTTGACGGTGGCTTGGTCGAAGCCTTCCTGCGCTGATGGATTTTCCCGACCAACAACACCAATCCGCCATCGAAATGCACCTCCAGACCCCCAGCCCGACCCAAACCAACCCGGTTCTCGACAACGTACCGGAGCGCATCCGCGAAATCGCGATGCTGCGCGGACTCGGTTACTCGTTCCGCCAGATTGCCGAGCACTTCTGCGTCACACCGCAGGCCGTTTCCCTCATGCTCGCGCGGCACAAAGCGACGGTGAAGTCGCTGCGCGGAGCTACGGAACTGACAACGCTCTCATCCCGTGCGGCCAATGCCCTCGGTCGCCACCACATCCGCAGCCGGGAGGAAGCGCGGCGCCGCGGCGCCATCGCCCTGCTCAATGGCTCCCGCAACTGCGGCCGCAAAACGATCTCCGAAATCGAGCGCTGGCTCGACGAAGGGACAGGCGATCGATAGATGCCACGGCCATATCATCCGCCTACGAATACGCCCGCGAAACCTACGCCCATCGGGTGCCGACGCGGATAAAGCCAACGAGATTCTCGGCCTCACGCCTGTCTCCGCTCATTGCCGGCAGGGCGATGATGTGGGAGGATTCGAATCCAGCTTCACCGGCGATCCGAAAGGCAGTCTGGCCGTGACCGAACATTATCCAGGGCGCACCCGCACCCCCGGCTAGCTGCGCGCCAACTTGGAAACAGTTTTCTCCCTCCTCCCGGGAAACACCGAATCGACCTCCACGCTTTCAACCTCGAGTCGTGCGGGAAAAAGTCGACCGGGACCAGATCGATACGTCGCACTTCCAAGGATGGATCGACTGGGCCAAATCACTCGGCATTAGCATGGATTTCAATCCGGCCTGCTTCGCCCATCCGAAGGCGTCCGTCTGGTTCACCCTCGCGCAAGGCGACAAAGACATCAACAACGACAGCCTGGCTAAAATTGAGCCGATGTTTTGTCTAGGAAAACACCTCTTAACTCCGTAGATCGTGAAGGACTGGATACAGCGAGGCGCCCGGGGGCCGGCAAGAGATTTTGGCAAACTCAGCACCAACGTGCACCACCCTGGCCGACGAGACATTCAAACTCTCTGGAAAAACTTCCCCGTCCGAAGTGATTTGCCCCGCTCGCCATGGCAACCACCCAGGATTGATTGGAGAAAGCGGAAGTCACTCACCGGGCTCGTTGGCGTTCTGGCTGTCCGTGGGAGTTGCCTGAGTTTCCGCGTTCATGTCAGATTTTTCCGACCCGCTATTTCCTTTGAGGGGACGGGAAGCTGAATTCTCTCCGGGCCCGGCCGCATCTCCATCGACGCTGGTCGGATCTTTTCCTTCGGCAATCGCCTTCCTTCTTGCTTTCTTTTCTTTCTTCTTGGCTGGGTCCTTGCCCGCCTTGGAATGGGAGCCCGATCCATCACCTGTGTCGACGATCCCCCCGGCAGGGTTGAGTTCGCCCAACACCCTCTGCAACTCTTGGCGGGCCGCGGTCGCCGCTTCATCCTTGGCTTCGGCAGGAACCAACGGTTCGGCAAACGGAGCGTCTTTCATCTCGAAGAGCTGCCCGATCTCGTCCAGCTTCCACCCCGCGCTGCGGCCGAACCAGTGCCGCCCGAGTTCGACAAAAATCCAGCTCCTGGGCCAAAGATCACCTGCTCCGCGCAGGGGGGCGGCAAAACTTTTGCCGTCGATCGTCAATCCCTCGGGAATCTTGGCCCCCGCGATCTCCGCGATAGTGGGCAGCATGTCACTGAAATCGATGAGGTTGGTCGACACCACTCCCGCAGGGATCTGCCCGGGCCAGCTGGCGATGCAGGGAACCAGTGCGCCACCTTCCAACATGGTACCCTTCCAACCGCTAAGCTGCCAACCACCGATAGTCGACTGCACATGTTGCGTGTGGGTCGTGCCATTGTCCCCGGCGAAAATGATGAGCGTGTTGTCGCGCAATTTCAGTCGATCAATCTCCGCCACCAGCTTACCGACCAGCTTGTCCATGTATTCGACATTGTCGCGGTAGAGCGTCGTGCTGCCGGGGATGCTGTCCGGCGTGGGCAGAATATCTTCGTGCACATGCGAAAGCGGGTAGTAGACGAAAAACTGCTCGTCCTTGTGCTTGTTGATGAAGCTGACGACAAACTCCTGCATCTTGTCCGGCAGGTATTCTTTATCCAGCAGCGGAACATCATTCCCGTTGAGCGTGAAGGTCTTGGCCTTGGGCTGGTAATTCCAATACTGGCCGCTGGATTTAAAGCGCAGGTATTCATCGAAGCCCCAGTCCGACGGCTGCAATGTCAGTTGGCTCCACTTGCCGGCCATCGCCGTGGCGTAGCCCGCAGACTTGAGCAGCTTGGGGATGAGTGTTTCGTTCTCCGGTTTGACCAGCGGGCCACTGTCATTGCTGGTCATCCCAGTGCGAAATGCGTAGCGGCCCGTGAGCAACAGCGCCCGGGAAGGCCCGCAGAGCGGAGAGGTGTAGCAACGCTCAAACCGGGTGCCGGACTGCGCCAGCGCGTCGATCTGGGGCGTCTTGAAATTGTCCGCACCGTAGCAACCCAGGTTGCCCGTGCCGAGATCGTCGGCCAAAATGAAGATAACATTCGGCCCTTTGGTTGCCGTTTTATGGGCCGGGTGCACAGACCCCTGCGCCTGCTTCGGCGTTTCCGCCGACGAAAGAGACAGAATTGGTGTGCCGATCAAGGCCAAGGCCAAGCTGATCATGGGGCGAAGTTTTTTCATGTCGAATCGGGTGTCGCGGCAGATGGTAGCGCACAGCAAGCGCCGACACCATACAGGTTCATTTTTTACAGTCCCCCCCCTCTCTGAAAGGACTCCCGCTTGATCACCACCGAACAATTGTCCCAACTTCTCTTTTGCGTACGCTATGAACCGGCTACTTTACCTCGCGATTCTGGTGTTCCTCGGCCTGACCTTGTTGTGCCGCGCGGTCGGCGACCAGATTTCCCACCTCTGCGCGTGGCTGTCTTTGATCGCCCTCCCTACAATTTCAAGAACGAGGATGGCATTTGGAACGGAGTGGCGATTGAGTTGTGGGAGCAAATTGCCCGGCAGCTCAATATTCCTTTTTCCTATGTCGATGTTCCACTGGCGCAAGTCTCTCAGGCTCTCCAGAAAGGTGAAGCAGACATCAGCCCGTCCGTCGCCCTCAGGCAAGACGCGGTTGGTCTGGTCGATTACACGACCCCTTTTCTCGTCAGTTCCATGGCGGCGCAAACAACAAAGCAAAGCCTCCGCCTCAAAGCTGCCGCTTTCTGGCAAAGTCTTCGCAGGAGCGGTATTTTTCTGCTGATGATCGGGATGTTCGTGGCCCTGGTTACCTTCAGTCTCGTGATCCTTCTGTTCAAACGGAAGAAGAACGACGGGCACTTTTCCGAGGTCCCACGCGAACGGCATCTGTTGCACTCGTTATAGTTCTCCGCCCTGACGATGCTGTGCTTGGAGTATGACGTGGCGCTCAGGCTTTCGCTCGCAGGGAGGTTGCTCGCTTACATGTGGAGTTTCGCCGGAATCCTGTTTCTCACCGTCTTGACCGGTGCAGCGGTTTCTGCCTTTTCCTCGGCTGAGAGCAACGGCCAAGTAACACAACTGGAGGATTTGGCCAATTTCCGCACCGGGGTTTATCCGGGGGCGGCAACCGAACGCGAGTTGCGCAACATCGGCGTTCCGGTGCGCGGTTATAATTCGCAAGAAGAAGGCTTGGCTGCGTTGGCCAGCGGGGAAATCACAGCTTTCGCTGATGACGCCATCCCCATCAATTATATCGCGAACGACAACTATCCTGGGCAGTTTACTCTCTCTTCGGTTCCATCGCACTCCATGCTCTACGCAATGGCGCAGCGCGTCCAGAGGTGGACCGGACCGATGAATCCCTGAAACGTTCTTTAGCCTAGAAAAAGCGCTGAGAGCAGATGGTTGAGAATTTGAAAGCCAGCGAATTATCGATCCGGGAGCAGTCACCTCAAGGGTAAGGCAAGCAGATGATGTAAATCGCTCGTACTCGGTCCCTCAACGCTCGTCACTCAAATTTCAATTACGGTTTTAGTCTTAGGTGAGGTGGCGACGTCAAAAACAAAAACCCTGACTCGACCATAACATGAGGAACAACCACAGGGCGAGGCGTGCCGAGCACCCGCGAAACAAAAGCTCTGCGAGGTCCGAGCGGGGGACCGCTTGATACGCTTACTCCGCAGCAGGGGCAGCGTCCTCGACGCCCTCGCCCACCATGTAGCGGGTGAAGCGGCGGATAACGATGTTCTCCCCGAGTTCAGTGATCTTGGCCTTGACCAGATCGCTAATCGTGAGGTCTGGATTTTTGATGAAGGGCTGCTCCATCAGGCACACTGTGCCGTAATACTTCTCCACTTTGCCCTCGACGATTTTGTCCACGATGTTGGCTGGTTTGCCCTCAACCTGCTGGCGGTAGATCGCTTTCTCCCGCTCCATCTGGGCCGGGTTGATCTGCTCGCGCGAAAGAGAAGTCGGGTTGGCGGCAGCGATGTGCAAGGTGATGTCCTTAACGAAATCACGGAAGTTCTCGTTCTTGGCAACAAAGTCAGTCTCGCAGTTGACCTCGACGAGCACGCCGACTTTGCCCTGCAGGTGGATGTAGGAGGCCACGATGCCCTCCTTGGCGGAACGGGAAGCCTTCTTGCCCGCCGAGGCGATGCCTTTGGCGCGGAGGATATCCTCGGCCTTGGTCATGTCGCCGCCGGCCTCGACTAGGGCGCGTTTGCAGTCCATCATGCCCGCGTTGGTTTTCTCGCGGAGATCACGGACGAGTTGTGGTGAGATGTCAGACATACTTGGAAAAATTGTTAAATTTAAAGTTTGCAGGATTCAGCCGGACCGGACCGCCTTGTGGGCTGCCAGCTATTCGGCGATACCGGAGAGTTCAGGCTCCACTTTCTTCTGCCTGACGGCGGATGCGCCCTTGATGGCTTCGACAAGCTTCTGCAGAACTACACGGATGGAGCGAATAGCATCGTCATTGCCCGCGATGGGGTAGTTGACGAGTTCCGGATCGCTGTTGGTATCGACGATGGCGACCACGGGGATGCCGAGGCGGTTGGCTTCACGCACGGCGATATCTTCGCGCGTCGTGTCGATGACCACCACCGCAGAGGGCAGTTTGTCCATCTGGCGCAGACCGTCGAGGTTTTTGCCCAACCGGGACAGCTCGCGGCGCAGGGAGGCTTGCTCTTTTTTGCCGATCTTGACCACGCCGGGGCTCTTCAGCTTTTTCTCGATCTCGTTGAGACGGGCGACGCTTTTGCGGATCGTCGCCAGGTTGGTCAGGGTGCCGCCGAGCCAGCGGTTGTGGACGTAGAATTGTCCGCAGGACTCGGCGGCTTCCTTGACCGCCTCTTGGGCCTGTTTTTTGCAGCCGACAAAAAGCACCTTGCCCCCGCCGGATACCAGATCCGCGAGGAACTTGGTCGCGACCTCGAGTTGTTCGACGGTGCGGCTGATGTCGATGATGTAAATGTCGTTTTTTTCCTCGAGGATGAACTCCTTCATCTTGGGGTTCCACCGTTTGGTCTGGTG
>JBAXCT010000110.1:0-6837 GCA_037141375.1 Chthoniobacterales bacterium
ACATTGTATTTTGTTGATTCGATCGACTTGTCTTTTCCGTTGCCGGGTTTGACGCTGATTTTCGTTGCACCGACGAAGATGACGGTCATCTTTTCCCCAGTTGCAGGAGCGGCAGCAACTGCGGGGGCGGCTGGAGCAGCAGGGGCGTTTGCGTCTTGGGCGTGGATGGCGGTTGTCGCAGCGACAAGGGCGAGCAAAGTAAGGAGTTTTTTCATGGTGGAATGGTGGGTTGTGTTTTGGGAGCAGCAGCGCCAATGGGTGCCGCCACGGGAGCAAAATAAGCGGCAGGGCGCGCGACGCCGCAAAATTCCGACGCACAAGTGTGCGTTCAGAGTAAGCTGGTCGGCGTGGCAACGTGAGGCGAGGTTCAGCTCCATGCTAACCTTACCCCGCTCCCTCCTTTCGTGCTTTGCGCTGCTTTGTGTTTTTTCGGTCGCCCTCTCTCGCGCTGCCGATGAATCACCTGCAGTTCCCGCGTCAAAGAAAGACGGGGCGCCTGCCTACCCGCAGGACATCAAAGTGGATGTGGATGTCGTGTATCTGCCCGGCGACCGCAAGGAGAAGCTTGATGTTTATCATCCTCTCGGAGTCGCTGCGGGGCAACTCGCTCCCGCGGTGCTCTATTTCCACGGAGGAGGATTCAATGACGGGGACAAGGCCAAGGATCGCGAGACGAGCATCTGTTCGGAGTTGGCCCGCGCGGGCTTTCTTGCCGTGAGCGCCAACTACAAGCTGCGGAAAATGCAGGGGCAGGTGACTTGGCCGCGCAACATCCATGATTGCAAGCTGGCCCTGCGTTGGTTGCGCGACAACGCAGCCCGGCTAGGCGTTGATCCCAACCGCATCGGCGTGATGGGCTGCTCGGCTGGCGGTGCCATCGCGACGCTCCTCGCTTATACGCAGGCGTCGGATGGACTCGAACCGCCGGAAGCTGACCAAACCACGCCGCCGCGGGTCGCTTGCGTGGTGGACTTCTACGGGCCGATGGACTTGATGAGTTTCCACGACATGAAAATGTTCGCCAAGACGCGGGAAGAAGCGCCGGAGCTTTACCGGCAGGCCTCGGCCCTCGGTTATGTGGATAAGAGCGATCCACCCACCTTGATCGTGCATGGACTTTCCGACGAGACGGTGAACGTCGAGCAGTCGGAGAAGCTGGCGGCCAAGCTCGAGGAAGCCGGTGTGCCGCACGAACTCATCACCATCCCCTATGCTCCGCACAATTTCGACCTGCGCCCTCTGCAGCGGGATTTGCGTCCGGTCGTCATCGATTTCCTCAAGAAACATCTCTCCGCTGCGTCCGCAACTCCGGCCTCATGACACGTTGGTGCCCAGCCCTCGTTGCGGTGTTCGTGCTCTGCAGCGGCGTGGCGCGGGGAGAAGTGCTTCTCGCTCCGGGCATCAGTTCGCACATGGTCGTGCAGCGTGATGCGCCGATCCTCCTGCGTGGATCGGCGCAACCCGCAGGAGCGATCGCCATCACGCAAGGCGGGAACAAAGTTTCCGCCACGGCTGGCCCCGACGGAAAGTGGTCGGCCTCCTTGCCGCCGTGCGAGGCGGGGCCGATCGCTGACATCACCATCGAGGGCGAGAATAGAATCGTTCTCACCGACCTGCTCGGTGGCGATGTGTGGTTTGCCGCCGGACAGTCGAATATGGAATTCAGGCTGACCCGGGCCTCCGGCGCTTCGGAGGACATCACGGGGGCCGCGAACGGGCAGATACGTCTGTGCAAGATCGGACGGCAGCTCTCTCTCGAACCAAAGGGCGACGTGGAGAGTTCGTGGGAAAAATGCACGCCCGAGACCGCTGCGGAGTTTTCCGCGGTGGCGTATTACTTTGCGCGCGATCTGCAGTCCGCTCTCGGCGTGCCGGTGGGCATTATTTCCGCCGCATGGGGTGGAACGCCGGGTGAGGCTTGGGCCGCTCCCGAAATCACGCGTGACGACCCCGCCTATGCGCCGCTCTATGCGGAGTGGGAGAATTACCGGAAAAATTATCCTGCGATCAAAAAGCAATACGATGCCGACATGGCCACTTACGACAAAAAGATGGTGGCCCCGCGTGAACCCGGCGCCAAAGCGCCGGCCAAACCGTTGTCCAAACCCGAGCCGGACAAAAATTACCGGTATCCCGGTGTCCTCTTCAACGGCATGATCCATCCTCTGGTTGGTTTGCCCGTGAAAGGTTTCCTTTGGTATCAGGGCGAATCGAACAAGGATCGCTACGGACAATACAAGCAGCTGTTGTCCTCGTTGATCGCCGACTGGCGGCGGCGCTGGGGTCAAGGTGATCTTCCTTTCCTCATCGTCTCGCTGGCGAATTTCAAGGCTCTGGCGACGGAACCGTCCGATTCCGGCCGCACGCGGCTGCGGGAGGCGCAGGCGCAAGTCGCCCGCGAGGTGCCAGGGTGCATGCTCACGGTCACGATTGATCTCGGCGAGGCGGGCGACATCCATCCGCGCAATAAAAAGGACGTGGGACACCGACTCAGTCTGTCCGCCCTGCAGACGGTCTACGGTCGACGGATCACGGGCAGCAGTCCGAGGTGTCGCTCGGTTGTTTTCGCCGATGGTCAGGCCATCGTCGAATTTGACGAAACGGGAACAGGTCTTGCGGCGGGTCCCGATAGCAAGAAGGCCCAACTCGATGGCTTTGCTTTGGCTGGTGCCGATCAGCGGTGGCACTGGGCTCAAGCTGCCATCGAAGGCGAAGGCCGGCAGGTCGTGGTCAAATCAGCCGCCGTTCCGGACCCCGTCGCCCTGCGCTACGCTTGGGCTGACAATCCTCCCGCCGGTCTCTACAACCGGGAAGGTCTGCCAGCCGTGCCGTTCCGTACGGATGACTGGCCGCTCGGCGCAGCGGAGACCGGATCAGCCGGCGAATAGAAGCAGCGGAAAAAGTTTGTCCCATGTTCGAAAATATCAAAAAAGCGCGGAAGCAATTGTCGCAGAAGTCACAGCTCAAACAATTGGTTGAGGATTGTGATCGTCTGCTCGGCGAGACCGGACATTCGATCGGAGTGAGCCTTGCCGCCCAAGCTCTATCGCGGTTTGCCTCGCTGGAGCCGGAGGTTCGCGGCGAATTTTACGATGCTCTGGCCAAGCGCTACAACCCCGAGATTGATTCGATCAATGGCGCTCTCTCCGCCTACACCGCCTCCCGCGCCGCCTCGGATCTGGTCCGTTTGGTCAGAGCTGCCGAACCACCCAGACAAGAGCTGTTCCGCCGACTGAACCGTGCGCCGGGCGGCACCACCGCAATCGTCCGCATTCGGGAGGAGGTTTTGCAACGCTTGAAAAAGTCGGACGATCTTCTCGCCGTCGATGCGGACCTCGAGCACCTCTTTTCCTCGTGGTTCAACCCGGGATTTCTGCGTCTCGAGAAAATCGATTGGAGCTCACCAGCCTACCTCTTGGAAAAAATCATCCGTCTCGAAGCGGTCCACGCCATCGATGGCTGGTCGGATTTGCGGCGGCGCTTGGAGGACGATCGCCGTCTCTTCGCCTACTTTCATCCGGCGCTTCCCGGAGAGCCTCTTATTTTTGTCGAGGTCGCTCTCCTCCCGGAGATGCCTGCGGCCATCGGTCCGCTGCTTGATCGTGACAGCGCTCCCGAGAAAGATCCCAGCAGTTACAAGGTCGCCGTATTTTATTCGATCTCCAACTGCCAGCCGGGGCTCAAAGGCATCAACATGGGCAATTTCCTGATCAAGCGCGTCCTGGAAGACCTCCGGAATGAGTTTCCTGGGTTGAAGCTTTTCTGCACCCTCTCGCCGGTGCCGACGCTCGCCTCGTTCACTTCCTCCGACGAGCCGTTTGACCCGGCTAAACTCGGCGCGCGCACGGCGGTTGCCATGACATCGCTGCGCGATCGCGTGCGGGGAACGAATAGCGGGACAAAATCTTTGCCGGAGGCATGGGCCAAGCTTTGCGCCGCTTACCTTTTGCAGACCGCGCCCGATGGGCAGGGGCAGAGCGATCCGGTGGCACGGTTCCACCTCAACAATGGTGCGCGGCTCGAGCGCATCAACCAACAGGCTGACATCTCACCCAAAGGCCGGCGCCAATCGCACGGTATCATGGTCAACTACGCCTACGATCTCGCGGAAATAGAAAAGAACCACGAGCAATTCGCCGCCGGTGTTGTCTGCGCATCTAGAAAAGTGAAGGCATGGTTTTCTTGAGCTGGCGTCCTTGCGTACGCGAGGTGGCAAGCCAATGTTGAGAGTATTTCTCAGAGAAAAATCTTTTTCACTTCGGGTTTCGTCACTTTGCCCATCGCGTTGCGGGGCAGTATCTCGATGAAATGGATGAGCCGTGGGATTTTGTACGGTGACATCCGCTCTTTGCACCAGGCGCGCAGCTCCCCGGCGTCCAACGCCGAACCCTTGGCCGTGACGATTGCTGCCGCTACCGATTCCCCCCACGTGGCGTCTTCCACCCCGAGCACGGCGCATTCCGCGATCGCGGGGTGGTCGAGCAGGACGGTCTCGATCTCCAGCGCGGACAATTTGTAGCCGCCACTTTTGATGATATCGACCGAGGAGCGGCCCATGATGCGGTAGTAGCCTTTTTCGCGGACCGCGATGTCGCCGGTGCGGAACCAGCCGTCATCGAAAGATTCTGCGGTGATTTCCGGACGGTTCCAGTATTCGAGAAAAACTGCAGGGCCGCCGATCTGGATTTCGCCCGGCTCGTCTTCCCCGGTGATGACGCGACCCTCGTCGTTTTTCAGGCGGACGGCCACGCCGGGCAGGGGGATGCCGACCGCGCCGGGTCGCCGCTCGCCATCGTAGGGATTGGACAGGGCCATCCCGATCTCGGTCATGCCATAGCGCTCGAGCAGGCGTTGGCCGGTGATTTCCTCCCAACGGCGATTCACTCCTGCAGGGAGAGCGGCAGATCCCGAGACCATGAAGCGCATTCTCCCGAAGCCGGCAATAACCGGCGCAGTTTCCACGGCCGGCAACGAGGCGAGGGCCTCGATCAATTTCACGTAGATCGTCGGCACTGCCATGAAGACCGTGTATGCATCGGCGGCGACGCTGGAGAAGATGGCTGCGGGGTCGAAACGCGCATACACTTCCACGAGGGCGCCCGACCAAAGCGCGCACGAGAGAACATTGATGATGCCGTGCACATGGTGAAGCGGAAGAAATAGCGGGATGCGATCCGCGGGTTGCCAGCGCCAGGCTTCGACCAGTGATTCAATCTGAGCGGCGATGCAGCCGTGCGTGGTGACCACGCCCTTCGGTTTGCTCGTCGTGCCGCTCGTGTAGAGAATCATGGCTCGGCGTTCCGGCGCGATGGAGGGAAACGTATGGCCGGCCACGGTGGCGAGCGCCTCGGAGACGAAGACGACCCGCAACGAATCCCGGGGCGGAAGTTGTGGCGCCAGTTGCTCTGTGGTGATGACACAACCGATCTGCGCGTCGGACAGGGTATACGAAATTTCCTTCGTGGTGGCGGAGATGCTCAGCGGCACAAAGACGCCGCCCGCCCGCCAGACGCCCCACTGCGCCGCAGCATAGTCCGCTCCCGGTGCGACAAGAACGCCGATGCGCTGTCCCTCGAGGTCGGACGTCGCACCCAGCAGTTCTGTCGCGATGCGGTCCGCACGTTCGCCAAGTTCGCGGTAAGTGCAAACCTTGTCTCCCTCGCGGAGCGCGATGCGGTCGGCGTGTTGATGCAGGCGTTCGTAGAGAGGGAATATTTTCATCGTGGGCAAGCGATCAACCGACGAGTGCGCGGATGATCACGAAAATGAGCGATGGTCCGAGGAGGCAACCCAGTCCGGTGTAGAATGTCGCGGTCATTGCGCCGTAGGGGACGAGTTTTTCGTCCGTGGCTGCCAGTCCGGCTGCCACGCCGCTCGTCGTTCCCATCAGCCCGCCGAAAATGAGCGCAGTGTGCGGATTGTTCAGCCCGATGAGGGGCGCGATGAAGGGGGTGAGGGACATCACGAGGATGGCTTTGACCAGTCCGGCCGCCACGCTGAGCGCAATCACTTCGCTGCTGGCGCCGAGAGCGGTTCCGGTGACGGGACCGACGATGTAGGTGGCGGCACCCCCGCCGATGGTGGTCAGACTCACCGCGTCGCGGTAGCCGAAGGCGTAGGCGATGATTGCGCCGATGAAGAAAGAGACAAACACGCCGGCGAGCAGGGCGATGACGCCGCCGAGTCCGGTGCGGACAAACTGCTCGAACCGCACGCCGAACGCAGTGGCGACGATCGCGAGGTCACGCAGCATAGCGCCGCCGAACAGCGCGACACCCCCGAGCCAACCAATGTCCGCCACCCCTTGCTTTCCTCCGGTAACCGAGCCTGCCCAGTAGGCGAACACGAGGGCGAGGAGAATGGCGATGGCCGAACCATGGAGATAGCCCCTGGTCAGGCGTGTGGACAGCATGTAGGAGAACCAGACGAGCAGGGCGACAACCGCGAAGGCCGTGACGAGAGAATATTTCGTCAGAACTGTCTCGAGCAATGGCAAGATGTGCGTCATTTTCTGTTCTCCTCCCGCCGGTTGCGCCCGATGCGACTGACCAAGGGCACCAAGGAGAAGCATATGGCCACGACCGCGGCACCCGCCGTGATGGCGGCAGGTCCTCCCGTGACTGCGGCGCGAACATTTTGCGTCGCCGCCATGGCCACGACGACCGGTATGTAGACCGCGCTCCAAAAAAGGATGCCGCTTTGCGTTGGCGTGGGCAGGTGTCCGGAATCACGCAGTCTTTCCGCCCCCCACATGAGCAATAGCATGGCAATACCGACGCCTCCGACATTCGCCTCGATGCCGACCAATCGTCCGAGTAACTCGCCGACAAAAAGCCC
>JBAXCT010000111.1:0-6826 GCA_037141375.1 Chthoniobacterales bacterium
AGACCGTGCAGCGGGGTCCGGTCAGCCGCGGGCGCTCGCGCGAACAGCTCCGGCATAAAAACCCGCGACCGATGCCGCTGCCGCAACCCGCGCAGTGGCGCGGATAAACAAGGCCGCAGGCGGCCTCAAAAAACGCGTTCCACCCGACGAAGGCCATAGCGGAGATAAAGTGCGCAGAGAAAGCCGGCAAGAATCAGGCCCGCCAGAGGCAGGAGTCCGGTGGGCACCGCACCGCTGACCAGCCTGGGACCCAGCCAGGGAAGAGCACCCGCGCCATCGAAGGCCGGGCGGAAGAGAAGGCCGGAAGTCTGCACGGCGAGGATCCAGCCGGCGTGGATACCGATAGGCAACCACAGCGAGCGTGTGCGCACCGCCGTTTGGCCCAAGACCCACCCGGCGACCATGAGGCTGGCGAAGCCGAAAAAAAGAACCCAAAGCGAGGGCAGCCCGGCGGTGAAATTCATCATCTCGGCCAATCCGCTCGACCAAGAGATCTGCCCGGGAGCCAGTCCGGTCTTGGCCGGCTTGAGGAAGTGCACCAAGGCAAAGAGCAGCGAGGAGAAAAAAACCGCGGCCCCGCGCGAAAGAGTCCAGAGGCACACGCCGAGAACCACGCCGCGAAAAACAGCCTCCTCGAGGATGGAAACTGCGGCGGCCGTGAGAAGGATACGTCCCAGACCTGCCAAAGCGGGATCCGGACGCGGAAGAAGCAGGCCCGCTAAGCAAGAGAATGTGGTCATCAAGGCGACTGAACCGACGGCCAGCAGCAGGCCGACAACGACGTCGCGCGCCGCGGAGGGATTGCGCCGCAAACCGAGTTCCGAGGGGCTCCGCAAGCCGACCCAGCGCAGCGCCGGCCAGAGAAGCACAAGCAGACTGATTTGCAGGCAGCGCGAAAGCACGCGGTGGAAAGGAAAGTCGGCCAGCCAGTCGGAAATTCCCGCCGCCTCTAACCCTTGTCCGGCCCAGAAAATTGGCGGCGCAATCAGGGCGCCGAGCGTCAGGGCCACGGTCACATAAGCGAAGATCTTGAGGTAAGCGGGCATCGTTCTTTTCCGAGGCACCAGGGCGGTAAGCCCCAGGACACAACAGATTAGGACACCGGGGAACCGCAGCAGGCCCGAGCAGACTGCCGTTGCTGCATTCCTGCCCTGGCGGGGTTCGTCAGTCGGGCCTCCGTGGTCCCCGGTGCCAAAAGAAGACTAGCGCAAGGACAATCACACTCAACATGGTTCCGCAAGAATCTTAGAACAAAAAATCTCGGCAAGAATAACGGCTTGTTTCCTTTCTTTGGAGAGCTTAAATAAACCCTTCATTCGCTACCAGTTGTCCCCATGACCAAGATTCTCCTCATCGCCAGTATCGCCCTATCCATGGGAGCCGCCGCCCTCGGCTACCTTAACCGGGACAAGCTGAAGAACGCCCAGTTGGAGGTCGAAAACGCGACCAGCACGCTTGCCACCACGCAGGAAAAACTGCAATCCGCCGCCAAGGAGCTTGAGACAACCAAGATTAGCATCGGCACCGAAAAGGACCAGTTGACCTCCCAACTGACCGAGGCCACGACCGCGCTGGAGAAATCCAAAGTGGACCTCACCACCGCCAGCGATAAAGCTACAACTCTCGAAGCCGAGGTGACGGGCATGAAGGCAGATGCCGAGGCCAAGGATCTCAAAATCGCCGAACTTGAACAGGCAGCGGCAGGAGCAACCACAGCTGCAGCAACATCTGGACCCCCCTCCGGGCAAGCAGCTCCATCTGGTGCCGAAGGGGGAAGCAGTCCGGAGATGGCCTCAGCTGAGCGCGATGAAGCGCGCACCCTACTGGCGGCAGCTCAGGATGAAAACACCGCGCTCAAAGCACAAATTGCGGCCCTGCAAGGCAAGGAAAAATCCCGCCAAACCTCGCAGATGCGCCAAGGTCTCCAAGGCACCATTCTCGCCGTCAATCAGGCATGGAACTTCGTCATCCTCAGCATTGGTGACCGACAAGGAGTGGTGACCAATGCCGAAATGCTCGTGCAGCGTGGCGGCCAGTTGCTGGGCAAGATTCGGGTCACCTCGGTCGAACCTTCGACTTCGGTAGCTGACATCTTGGTGCGGACCGTGCCGAGAGGCTTCACCGTCATGCCCGGCGACACCGTGATCTACCAAGCCAAGCGCGATTGAAGCGCCATGCCAAGCAGCTTCCGCTTCCTCGCCCTTCTTCTGATTAGCACCCTCGCTCTCACCGGGTGCGAGAGCACATCAGAGTCAACCTCTGAAGCATCAAAACGCGGGCTCACGACAATCCCATGGAACCGACCGGCCAAATGGGAAGGCGGCGGCGTCCTTGGCAGCCAGATGGGCTCCATGCGCGGTTACTAGGTGGCTGACCGCGCTTTCGAACGGGCGCTCGTCATTCGGGGCGGAGCCCTCGGCGATTTTCTCCTGACCCTGCCGGTTTTGCACTCGCTGCGCGGTAGCGGCAGCCGCGTTGGGTTGCTGGCTTATCCGTCCTATGCCTCGCTGGCCCGATCCGCCGGATGGGCGGACGATACGCGCTCGATCGAATACGGTCCGCTCGCGGGATTCTTCGCCCGCGACACCGTGCAGGATCCCGCCATGCGCGAATATTTTGCCTCCCACGATCTGGTGCTGAGCTACCTTTACGACCCCGATGGAATTTTTGCCGAAAACATGGAGAAAGCAGGCGTCCGCCGTTTCCTGACCGGCCGGCCGAAAATTTCCGGCGCCTCCCACGCCATTGATCAGTTGGCTGTCCCGCTCACGGAACTCGGGCTTGAGTTGTCCTCGCGTGCGGTGCGTTTGGACATCGCTCCCGCCCCAAGCGAGGCACCAATCATCGCCGTGCATCCCGGTTCCGGCAGTCCGGCCAAGAACTGGCCCACTCGACATTGGAAAGAGCTGGTCGGCGCCTTGCTTGATTCGGAAAGCAGTACACGCATCGCCGTGGTGGGTGGGGAGGCGGACCGCAATGTGCTGCAGACCTTGCGCGCAGAGCTCACCTCGGAGCGCATGCTCTGGTGGGAAAACCTCCCCTTGCCTGATCTGGCCGCGCGGTTGGGCGGTTCGATTATTTATCTCGGGCACGACACGGGGGTCAGTCATTTGGCAGCGGCTGTCGGCACGCCATCGCTGCTTCTTTTCGGTCCGACCGATCCGGGCGTGTGGGCGCCGCCACATGAGCACGTTCGGGTCATCCGCGCGCCCGAGGGTGATCTCAACATGCTTTCCGTATCCTCTGTCCTGGCCGCAGCCCGGCGACTCCGCGCCACTGCCCAGCTTGCCAGCCGCGCCCGGACGAGGCAGGATCCGTATCTATGACGCGTCCCTACGCGGCCATCTACCTCGCGGTTGTGCTCGCTCTGCCTCTTCGTGCAGCGGCCGATGAGGCATCGGCTTGGGAAGCCCTGCAGAGCGAAGCGGCCAAGCTGACCGACGGGCTTCCAGAGGGTGAAGATGCCAGCGGCAAGAAACTCCTTGCGGAACGGTTGCGCGAACAAGGCAAACACTTCCGGGAATTCTTGCAGGAATTTCCCGCGAGCCCCGAGCGCTGGGAGGCGCGGATGGCCCTCATGCAGGTCGGCAACTCGCTCGATATGCTTGAGGAGCGCGAGCCCGACATGAATGCGCAGAGCGTGGAACTGCAATCGATCGCAGATGACAAGAATGCGCCTGAAAACATCCGGGCCGACGCCGGCCTGGTTCTCCTGCAGATCGCATCGGTGAAATTCGACAAGGAGCGCGGCGAGGAGGCGGCCCGCGCCTTGGGTGCTGCGGTAGAAAAGTTCCTCGAGACCCACCCCGATGATGCCCGCGCTCCGATGCTGCACCTCACTCAGGCGCAGGCTCTCGAGGCCTTTGATCAGGAGCGCGCCCGCGCGATTTACGAGGAGACGGCCAAAAACGAGAACAAGGAGATCTCCGAGGCCGCCAAAAACGGGCTGGCCTTGATGGAGATGCGCGCCAAACCGTTCGAGCTCTCCTTCACGGCGGTCGACGGCCGCAAGGTCGATCTCGCCGACCTCCGCGGCAAGGTAGTGCTCGTCGATTTTTGGGCCACCTGGTGCCCGCCCTGCATGGAGGAGGCTCCTTCGTTGGTCGAGACCTACGAGAAATTCAAGGACCGGGGTCTGGAGATCGTCGGGATATCGCTCGACTCGGACAAGGATGCCCTCAAGAAATTCGCTGCGGAAAACAAAATGACCTGGCCGCAATTCTTCGACGGCAAGGGTTGGGACAACGAAATAGCCAAGCGTTTCAACATCAAGTCGGTGCCCACCGTTTGGTTGCTCGACCGCGATGGCAAATTGACCGATCCGAGCCCGCGCACCCGGCTGGCGCAGGCGATCGAGGCCGCGCTAGCCAAGCCCTGATCGCGGTCAGGATTTTTTCCTGCCCTGCTTCTTTTTTCCAGCACGCCGCACGCGCCAGCGCTGGGGCGCCTTGACGATGTAGCCGGCGCAGTCCTTCGCACCGCAACGGCATGGATGGTCCTGATAGTGGTCGTAGTCGTAGTAGTAGTCGTAGCTCAGCTCCTCGCCGGGTTTGATTTTCCGCAACGCAACGACCCAGACCCGGCCGCGCACCACCTGCGACTCGCAGTTCGGCGCGCAGGAGTGGTTGCTGTAGCGTGCTGTATTCCACAGCACGCTGCCGTCGATATCGATGCGCTGGTTGAGCTCGAAAATGTAAATGCATCCGTCCTGCCCGCGCTCGGCGCGGCGCTGGCGGAGCAGTTCGCGGCGCCAGCCCTCGGCCTTGGTGATGCGCTCGCCGGTGTATTCGATGATCCGCGTGCCGCGAGGGATTTCTTTGCTGGCGAACAGGCCGCGGCCATGGATTTTGGAGCCGCGGACGACGGCCCACTCGCTGCGGGTCGGCTGCGGACGACGTGATTTCGCTGTGTTTGAAGTTTTCAAACCTCCCTTTGTAACAGGAAAACCAAAGGAACAAAAGCTCCGGAATGGAAAAAGAGGCGGCGAAATCGCATCGACTTGTCCTGCGGTGCGTTCAAGTCTGATCCGGTGGCGAACTACGACATCGTCGTTCTGGGCGGAGGAGCAGCCGGGCTCTTCTGCGCGTCCACCGCGGGACAACGCGGGCGGCGCGTGCTCGTGCTCGAGCACAATGACAGGGTGGGGAAAAAAATCACCATTTCGGGTGGCGGGCGGTGCAACTTCACCAATCGCCACGCGCGGCCGGAAAACTATCTCTCGTCGAGTCCGGAATTCTGCCGCTCGGCCCTGGCGCGCTACACCCCGGCGGATTTCCTCGGGCTCGTGGAAAGTCATGGCATTGCATGGCACGAGAAAAAACTCGGGCAGCTTTTCTGCAGCGGAAGTTCCGGCGAAATCATCACGATGCTCCTCGAGGAGTGCGGACGGGCGAACGTCAAGGTGGAGTGCGGCACTCAGATCCACGAAATCGCAAAAACGGAGGCCTTCCGCCTTCGAACATCGCGCGGGGAGATATCATGCGATGCGCTGGTGGTGGCCACGGGCGGACTTTCCTTCGCGAAGCTCGGAGCGTCCGATCTTGGCTACCGCGTCGCGCGGCAGTTTGGACTGCGCCTGACCGAAACGCGACCGGGGCTCGTCCCCCTGACCTTCAGCGAGCCGGATAAACAGGTCTTTGGACCGCTCAGCGGCGTCTCATTGCCTATCCGCGCGAAGCGAGGGAAGGACTCGTTCGAGGAAGCCATGCTCATCACACACCGCGGTGTGAGCGGGCCGGCCATTTTGCAAATCTCGAGCTTTTGGCGCGCTGGCGAAGCTCTCGAGCTCGACCTGCTTCCAGATCAGGACGACATCCCGGCACCAGGGCCGGGCGCAGCCGTGGCGCAGCTGGGGAAATTCTGGCCGCAGCGCTTTGCCGAAGCGTGGTGCGAGCGCTACGCGCCGCCCAAGGCCGTGGCGCAGTGGACCGCAGGGGAGCGCGAGCGAGCGCGGGGGGCGATCCATGCGTGGCCGGTTCATCTCGGCGGCACGGAGGGCTACCCCAAGGCCGAAGTGACGCTGGGCGGCGTCGACACGCGCGATTTGTCGTCGAAGACCATGGAGGCGCGCCAAATGCCCGGGCTGTACTTCATCGGCGAGGTCGTCGACGTGACCGGCTGGCTCGGCGGCTACAATTTCCAGTGGGCCTGGGCCAGCGCCCGCGCTGCGGGAGAGGTTGTCTAAGGCGCGGACAGGCTCAGGGATTCTCGACCGCAGCGGTATTGCCGGCAACGTCGATCACGACGATGCCGAGGGAACTGGCCGAGGCGATGAGTTGAGTCGTGAGATCGGAGAGGGTGACGCCAGCCTGCCGCGTTAGCTCGGGATCGGAGGGAGTGAGTCGCATCGACGCCGCCAAAACCTTGGCCCTCTGCAGCGCCGCGGCGGCAGCCAGCGCCTGGGCCGGTGAGGCGCGAAAGACCAGATCGTGGACGCCGACCGCACCACCGGTTGTATCCTCTCCTGAGGAAGAAACCCCGAAGTAGATGTTGGCTACTGCGTCGATCCGCTGCTGGAACTCCTCGGGCGTGAAGCCGGCTGCGGCCAACCGCGAAGGCATGAGGTCGCCGGTCAGGGCGAGCAGGCCTTGGAAAATGCGGGCCACTGCGACGTCCGGCGAACTGACAAAAAAGGCGGAGCGGAAATTTTGGCATCCGCCGGCGCGCCATGCGGCGGCGAAACTTTCCAGCGTGGCGGCGAGTTCCTCCGAGGTCTTTTTCAATTCGTCGAACGGCAGGACGAGCGAGCTGAGCTTGTCGGCTGTCAGGGGTTCATCCTCGCGGATGTCCAAAGCCGCGACCAACCGCTCCCAACGCGCGAATAGAT
>JBAXCT010000112.1:0-6820 GCA_037141375.1 Chthoniobacterales bacterium
GTGCTGTTGGGAAAAACGACCGAGAACCTCCGCGATCACACCGTGTTGCACGGGATTGGGGGGCTCGCGCTGCGGCAGGGCGATTGGAAATACATCCCCGCCACCGCAAAAATGAAACAAGGCAGCATGGGCAGCGGTGCCAACGCCGAAGATCCGCGCTTCTCAGCCGCAAACATCCCCGAGCCCTTGCTGTTCAACCTTGCCGCCGATCCAAACGAGACGACCAACGTCATCAAGGAGCATCCCGAAGAAGCTGCCGAGATGGCGGAAGACCTGGAAACCATCGTTGCCAAGGGGACGCCACAAAAGCCAGCCGAGGCCAAAGACTAGATTGCGGCCTACCCCATACCAAACTAAAGGAAACACACGCTATGGAACTCGATATCCGCTGGCCGATCGGCCTCATGTTCACCCACATTGAAGCGTTCCTGACCGCTGTCGGCGCGTTCAAAGCCGACTACTAGCGGTATCCCAGCACCGATGAGCAGGAGCAAAACGCCCCAGATCAGGTCGATGTTAATGCCCAGCGACAACGAGTCGTGCGAGCGAATGTCCCACGTATGAAAGCCGCTGTCGCCAAGAAGCTATTCGGAAAAACCCCCGGAGGTCGACGTGTTGATTTGTTCACGTTGACCAATACCCACGGTCTTGTCGCCAAGATCACCAATTTCGGCACCATCATCACCGAACTGCACGTGCCCGACCGCCGGGGCAAGGTTGGGAACGTCGTGCTGGGGTTCGATAATCTGCGGCAATACCTCGGCGGCAATCCCAGCTATCTGGGCTGCACGGCCGGACGGGTGGCCAACCGCACGGCCAAAGGCCGTTTCCGACTCGACGGAAAGAAGCACCAATTGGCCGTCAACAACGGCCCGCACCATCTCCACGGCGGCGTCACAGGTTTCGACAAAGTCGTGTGGGCGGCCGAGATCCTGCCCGGCAAGGAAGCCGCTGTGGCCTTCAGCTACTTCAGTCCGGACGGCGAGGAAGGTTATCCCGGGAATCTTGCCGTCGCCGTGGTGATGACGCTCACGAACCGCGACGAGCTGCGGATTGATTACACCGCCACCACCGACCGCGCCACGCCGGTCAACCTGACCAACCACAGTTATTTCAACCTCGCCGGCGGCGGCAACGTCCTCGGCCACGAGCTGAAGCTCGCCGCGAAAACTTACACCCCGGTGGACGCCACCTCGATTCCCACCGGCAAGCTGGTGCCGGTGGCTGGCACGGCGTTCGACTTCACCAGGATGAAACCCATCGGCCGGGACTTTGCACTGCTGACCGGAAAGCCCATCGGCTACGATCACAACTTCGTCCTCAATGGTCACGGTCGAGGACTTGCACTTTGCGCCACGGTCTACGAGAAAACCACAGGACGGGTTATGGAGGTATTAACCACCGAACCCGGGGTGCAGTTCTACACCGGCAACTGGCTGGACGGAACGCAGTGCGGCCACGGCGGCATCTATTACACTCAGCACAGCGGCTTCTGCCTTGAGACCCAGCATTTTCCTGACTCCCTCAATCATCAGAGTTTTCCCTCCGTCATTCTGCGCCCCGGACAAACCTACCTCCAGACCACGATCCACAAGTTCTCCACCCGCTAAAACACATCATGAAGCTCCAAGACCTTGCATCCCATGTCGCCTCCGAATTTGAAAAGCTCTACGGTCGTCCGCCGCGCTGGATCGCCGCCGCCCCGGGCCGTGTCAACATCATCGGCGAGCACACCGATTACAACGACGGCTTCGTCCTGCCGATGGCCATCGAGTATTACAGCGTGATGGCAGCAGACCGGCCGGTCGATGGCCGGGAGGTCATCACGCTGCGCAGCACTTTGGAGGCCGAGGTGGCCACGATTGATCTTACCCTGCCCGTCAGGCCGGCTGCGCCAAAATGGGGGAATTACCCGCGCGGGGTTGTTGCCGGATTTCAGGAGCGAGGCATCCAGCCCGGAGGTCTCGACGTGCTCCTGCATTCCACCGTCCCGCTGGGCAGCGGCTTGAGCAGCAGCGCCGCGCTCGAGGTCTGCACGGCGACACTGCTTGAAGCTGTCACTGGCACGACACTTGATCCCGTCGATAAAGCATTGCTCTGCCAGAAGGCCGAGCACGATTTCGCGGGGGTGCCCTGCGGCATCATGGACCAGTTCATCTCCGCACTGGGGCGCGAAGGCCATCTGCTCCTGCTCGACTGCCGCACGCGGACAACCGAACTCGTGCCAATGAATGACCCGTCCGTCGCGCTGCTCATTATCAACACCAACGTGAAGCACGAGCTGAGCGGCGGTGAATACGCCGAGCGCCGGGCACAATGCGAGGAAGCCGCAAGGAACCTCGGTGTGGAATCGCTCCGCGATGTGACCGCGGTGCAGCTCGAAGCTGGAAAAAGAAAAATGAGCGAGATTGTTTACCGCCGTGCGCGCCACGTCATCGGCGAAATCGGGCGCACGGTGCACGCGGCCGGAAGTGTGCGCCAATCCGATTGGCCCGTGGTCGGTCAGTTGATGTATGCGAGCCATGCGGCTTTGCGGGATGATTACGAAGTGAGCTGCGAGGAACTCGATGTGGTCGTGAAGATCGCCGAGGCTATCGGCGAGCAGGGCGGCGTCTATGGCTGCCGCATGACCGGAGGAGGCTTCGGTGGTTGCTGCGTTGCTTTGGTCAAAGCCAGTGCCGTGGAGGACATTTCAAAAAAAATCACCGCTGATTACAAAGCCAGAACCGGCATTGCCGCCACGATCTTTGCCTCGCGCCCCGCGGCCGGAGCAACGGTGGTCAAAGGGTGAATCACCTTAAAGTTTTTCACGGCTGAAGCTGGCCCTCGCCATCGGTTCCGAAGCCGAAGTCCACTGGCGTGAGTTCCTTTCCTCGCCCAAACCAAATTAGCCGACATCGTCGCCAAACACTCAAGCACAGCTCCCCAGCTAGCTGCGTGGATGGAGGCCAACCTGCCGGAGGGCTTCACCGTATGTCTTCACCTTCCCTGAACCCATCCGCAAACGCCTGCGAACCTCCAACCTCTGCGAGGCCCTCAACAAACAAATCCGCCGCCGCACCCGTGTCACCGCCATCTTTCCCAGCCCAGAAAGCTGCCCGCGCCTCGTCTCTGCCATCCCTATGGAAATCTCCGAAGCTTGGGAAACCTCCAAGGCTTACCTCAACCCAAATCTCCTCCAATAACCAGCAACCCTCTCAACCGATCACACCAGCCATATCAACTTTTACAGAAAACTTGTTGCTTAACCCGTCCCAGGAGTCAGCCAGATTAAACTGAATCCATTGGGAACTGAGGTGAATATCTAGTGAATCGAGTTTTCCGGGGCCGAGGTTCTGATACCCATGCGGAATGTTGGCAGGACCGAAGACAATGTCACCTGCCTGAGCATCAATAACACTGTGGCCCACGGTGAAGCGAGCACGGCCTTCTGTGATAGTAAAAATCTCGTCATACGGATGCACATGCAGGGTGGGACCCTCACCAACTACTTCGGTAACAAAGCGGATGAGAGTAATTCCTGTATCCAGAGTTTTTCCTTCGAGTAAACCTCTGAGCGCCCCATCTGACTTTTGCCACTCAGATGCTTTGATGATTTTGGGCGTAGATAGTGATTGGATGGGCATTGTATTTTTTCTTGGCTAACGGCAGAACTAACCTACGCGGGCGAGTTTTGCGGTTAAAAACTTTGGGAACTTGGGCCTGGCCTGCTCGAGGACAGATACAGCAGATCGTGCTCCCTGAAATCGTCTGACCGCATAGGCCAGGTCCAAGGCATGCCCCACTTCGCTCGGCACAGCGGCCTGAAGATGTCGGCAGAGTTCCAACATCATCTCCCACTTTTCCAACGCCATGCACACCTCCACGCGCTCCTTCAAAACCACTGAAACCCCACAATCCTCATGACCCTCTTCAGACCGAAGAGGGTTTCCCAAGTTTCGGTGAATCGGGCTGCCTGGAGTAATTAGGGCAAAAGAAAACCCCATCCCCGATGAGGAGATGGGTCTTCTTACGACCGAGAATTAGCATCTCCCAAGCACTGCTTCGCCGCTGCCAACCCGCTTTCATAAGCTCCGCGCATCGTAGCCGGATAATTTTTAGAAACAGCTTCTCCGGCGAAATGCAGTGATCTTCCGATAGGCTTTCCCAGAGTAACACGATCCCTAGGGGTGGCGCCGACGCCCATGAAGGAGTAGGCACCAAGTGAGCATGGATCATGCCCCCATCTGGAAACCAAAATGTCTTTGGGTGGAGGAGTCCTCTTTCCCAATGCTGATGAGAGGGCCTCCGTGGCTGCTTTTGCAATGTCACTGTCCGTCATGGATTCTATGGCAAGAGCCGCTTCGGCCGTGTTGAATGCAATGAGTGCTGGTTCTCCTGTGAATGGATAAAGGTTGGCCCATTCGGCCCACTCGTTTCCTTTTGCTCCACCATTCCAGTCGAACATATGAAGATCTTTGTTCCAAAACACCTGATCATATAGGAGAACGGTTTTTTGATAGTTTCCGAAGCCGATCCTCCTGATCGCGGCATCCTTTTCTTCCGGAAGTGGAGGTTCAAACACAATCGATCCCTTTTTTAGAATCCCCAAAGGCACCGTGAGGATAATTTTCTTGGCGCGTATTTCCAGCCCTTGCGATGTTGTAGCGCTCACTCCATCATGGTTGTGGACAACGCGGATAACCGACTGACCAAAGCGTATATCCAGTCCTCTCGCTAGCGGTTCGAAAATCGTGGTGAGGCCACCGTTAATAAACGCGTCGCCTCCGATAAGTTCCTTTCCCTCGTCCCACCACTGTGCGGAAAGTTGCTCCATGCTGGCAGCGAACTCATGCTCGATTTCCGTGTGCGCTCTGAAATTAATGCGGGTGATTTCATCGCGGGAAAAGGAGAGTGTTTCTTCCGCGGTTTTGAAAGATTCACGCAGTGAAGGGTCCGTCGATTGCTTCTCTGCCCATTCCTTGGAGAGCCTGAGGGTCTTTTTAAAATCTCTTTGCAGCCTCGATTCCTGGGCCTGAGAAAGTTCGGAGCCGCCTGTATTGTAAACAACAGACTTGCCATAATCGAATGGCATCAGAGGAAACCCAGCTTGGAGCGCTAGTCCTGAAATCGGATTTTCAGAGATGCCGTGAATCCAACTCGCGCCGATATCAACTGGACTGTTACCAAGCCAATCTTTTCTGGACCACACACGACCGCCTATTCTTTCTCTAGCTTCAAGAATCGTGACTTCCCAACCCCTCTTGCGAATATAATCCGCTGCGGCCAATCCGGAAACACCAGCGCCGACAACGATGCAGTCGGTATTGGAAGTTGCGCCCTGGGATTTTCTTAAAAACATGCATGAACCCAAGGCACCACCGCATAACTTTACGAAATTCCGCCTGCTATAGTTTGTCACCGACATGGAAAGATAACTAACCCAAGTTCCGCAGGTTGAAAGTTCGTTTTGTTGATGTGCAAGTCCTTGTGCGCATTTCAGGGCATTTTTCTCCACGACATTTTGGACAAGTTTGGTGCCTTTTGGCAGGTGGGGACCGAGGTACGCGAGCAAGATGGCGATACGGCGGCAGGAAGACAGCGTGGTTTGCGGGAGTGGGACTGCGATTGTGAATCAAATCACGCTCACCGGAGGAAAGGACACCGGCCTCGGACAGCTTGTTGGCCAGATCAACCTGCGCTGTCTGATCTTTGCGCCCTTACTGAAGTTCAGGTGGGCGGGCATGGATTCCAGGTTGGCCAACAGGGGGTCGAGCTGTGGGGCCACAGCGCGAGGACGGTCGGCGCATGATCCTCGGTGTCTCGGTCTCCCTCTGCTGGCCGCTGCGGCGGCCACCCTCCGGGCGGCCTTCGGCAGGCTATCTCGCTGCTTGCTCGGTTCCGAAGCCGAAGTCCACTGGCGTGAGTTCCTCTCCTCGCTCAAAGCACGTGCCGCCCAGCTCATGACATCGGTGATAAATTTCTAATGATTTATCGCGAATTACATTTGCATTCTGCTCAGGTAGAGCAGTATGAGGGCATATCTTTCCGAGAACTGTATTTCAGAACCTTCCCCGTCGAACTGCCGCTCACGGGGCTTTTTATTGCCTGCGTGGGAAACCCTCAACCCCAGAATAAATGAAAAGAAGTTTTATCGCGCGCGCCTTGGTATCTGGAATTATAGGCCTCTGTATGAATACCAAAGGAAGCACGCCAGATCCTCCTTGGTATCCCTCATTGATGGCATTTGAACATTATAATTCGGGTAGATCCCATGTCTTTGATCGGGCTTTTTTTGGAGGCAATTTCTCGGCCACCAATAATATAGTGACCTCCCTAACAGGTTCGAACTACCCAACTATTTACAACGTTGCTTACCTCGATGCGAACAGCATGTTCGTTTACGGTGGAGCCTACGGAAATATTCCCGGCAACATTGGGCCCTATGTCGCGAAGGTCAACCCGGCAACACTCAAGCCTGTATGGTACAGACAACTTCTCACGAACTCCACGGATGGAAACGAGTGGGATTACCCCGGTGTCTTAGCCGCGATGAAGGATGGGAAGCTCTATGTTATTTCTGGATATCGCCTTTGGAAACTCGATCCCAAGAACGGCAGCATTATCGACACCCTTGTCTTGCCGACTTGTCATCCCGGCACGGCAACTAACGAATACAATGCCCCATCGAATACCTCGTTCAATGGATTCAATGCCACCTCTGACGGCACAATTGTGGCGAAGTCCCTTTACCGCGCGGCGGGACTCACTAACCAGGGGCCTTCGGCCCATAGGCATATACCTAAGACCGGGACACCTTCCTAAGCCGCCTAATTTGTCT
>JBAXCT010000113.1:0-6782 GCA_037141375.1 Chthoniobacterales bacterium
GGAGAAAAAAGAATCCGAGGAAAAAGCAGGGAACCGCACGCTCGGCACATCGGACAACGCCCCGACCTTCTTTCCCGGGAAGGCAGAGTAAGTCTCTAGCGCCATGGAACGGCGCCCCTTTTTATGCCGCGAGGCGCAGAGTTTCGCCTGCGCTTTCCGCGGTATTACCGCATTGCTCAAAACCGAAGTCCACGCGCGCATCCATCTCGCCGCCACCGTAGCGGTTGTCGCGCTGGCTTGGTGGTTCGTGATCGCAACCGGCGAATGGATCGCCGTTGTGCTGTCCATCGGACTCGTCTGGGTCGCTGAAGCGCTCAACACAGCCATCGAATACGCAACCGACCTCGCCCACCCCAACGAACACCCCGAAGTCAAAAAACTGAAAGACCTCGCAGCGGCCGCGGTGCTTTTCGCCTCAATTGTTGCGTTGGTCTTCGGTATCATCGTTTTTGCACCGCGTCTTATTCCTACTGCTCTTTTTGTGGGTTCCGGTTAATCGATGATCAACCTGCTCTCCAGGGGTGCTACGCACTGGGCGTCTGGAGACCTACAAGCGCGCTTCTTTGTAGTTCTCGCAGAACCAGCGGTATGCGTCGGCGATCCCGGCGCGCAGGGAAATTTTCGGGGACCAGCCGAGCGACTTGATTTTTGAGATATCGAGTAGCTTGCGTGGAGTGCCATCGGGCTTGCTGGTGTCGAATTCGAGAGATCCCCCATAGCCAAGCACCTCACAGACGGTCTCGGCCAACTCGCGGATCGTTACATCCTCGCCGCAGCCGATATTGACCAGGTCGGGTTGATCATAGTTCTCCAGCAGGAAAACACAGGCATCGGCCAAATCTTTGGTATGCAGGAATTCGCGGCGCGGAGTCCCGGTGCCCCAGACCGTGATGCTCTTGGCGCCCGATTGTTTCGCCTCGTGCACCTTGCGGATGAAGGCGGGCAGGACGTGGGAGTTGTGCAGATCGTAATTGTCATTCGGGCCATAGAGGTTCGTGGGCATTCCCGAGATGAAATTTTTGCCGTATTGGCGGGCGTATGATTGGCAAAGCTTGATGCCCGCAATCTTGGCGAGCGCATAGGCGTCATTGGTCTCCTCGAGCGGCCCGGTCAGCAATGCGCTCTCTGGGATCGGTTGCGGTGCCATTTTTGGATAGATGCATGAACTGCCGAGGAAGAGCAGCTTTCGCGTCCCGAAATCGGCGGCGGCGCCAATGAGGTTGTTTTGGATGGTGAGGTTTTCGAGGAGAAACTCTACTGGCTGCTCGTAGTTGGCGAGGATCCCGCCGACCTTGGCTGCGGCCACCACCACCACCGAGGGCCTCTCCTTTTCGTAAAAATCATGCACCTCTTTTCGATCGAGCAGATCGAGTTCCGCCCGGGTGCGTCCCAACACCGTGGCAAATCCCTCCTTTTGCAGCTTGTGGTAGATCGCATTCCCGACCATGCCGCGGTGGCCGGCGACAAATATTGTCTCGTTCTTTTTGAGGCTCATTCGTAGTTTCGGGATGTTATGGCACAGACCCCCGCAGCGGCAAGAAACGCCCGACTGCAAGTCCTGAAAACTTACAAGCTTTACGTCGGTGGAGCTTTCATTCGTTCTGAAAGCGGTAAAGTCGTTCCTGCGCTCTCCGCCGACGGCAAAGATACCCTGGCGCAGGTCTGCCGTGCCTCGCGCAAGGATTTCCGCGATGCCGTGGTTGCCGCCCGCCAGGCCTTTGGCAAATGGAGCAATGCCACCGCTTACCTCAAGGGACAGATCATCTATCGCGCGGCCGAAATGCTCGAGATGCGGGCCGATGAAATCGAGAAGGAAATCGTCCGCAGCACGGCCACAACCTCCGCCGCCGCACGTCGCGAGGTGGCTGATGCCGTCGAGGTGCTCGTGCACTACGCAGGGTGGACGGACAAATTTGCGGCGGTCTTCGGGTCGGTGAACCCCGTATCCTCACCGCATTTCAACTTCACTTATCCGGAGGGCACCGGCGTTGTCGTGATTTTCTGTCCGGACGCACCCTCTTTCCTTCCGCTTGTCCACCTCGTCGCCTCGACCATCATCTCCGGCAACACCTGCATTGTGGTCACTTCGGAGAAGACGCCGATGCCCGCGCTGACTTTCGCAGAAATTCTTGCCACCAGCGACTTGCCCGGCGGCGTGGTGAATATTCTTTCCGGCCTGCGCGCCGATATTGCACCGAGCGCTGCAACCCACATGGATATCAACGCCATCGTCAACGGTTGTGACGAGGAGGCGTTGGATAAAATGTTGCACGAGGGCAGCGCGACCAACTTGAAGCGTTACTCCCGGCATAGCGTCGCGGCCGGCGAATGGAGCCTGGCAGACCGGCCGCAATGGATTCTCGACACCGTTGAATTCAAGACGGCCTGGCACCCGGTCGGCTGGTAAGATCCCTCTCCGGGCCGATGCATATCCCGGGCCTCATCGAAAAAAAACGCGATGGCGGTACGCTGAATGCGTCAGAAATCGCGGGGCTGATCAACGGCTATGTTATGGGAGACGTTCCCGACTACCAGATGTCCGCCCTGGCCATGGCCGTGTTCTTCCGCGGGATGGATGCGGAGGAGACGACGCAGCTCACATTGCAGATGCGCGATTCCGGCGATGTCTTTTCTTGGCCACCTGGCACGCCACTGAAAGTCGACAAGCACTCCACAGGCGGCGTGGGGGACAAGGTGTCTTTGATCCTGGCCCCGCTGCTTGCGTGCGAGGGTGTGTGGGTGCCGATGATCTCCGGACGGGGTCTTGGTTTTACCGGAGGAACTTTGGACAAGTTGGAAAGCATACCAGGCTACCTCGTGCAACTGGCGTGGCCCGACATGCTGGCTCAACTGGAGAAAGTCGGTTGCTGCATTGCGGGGCAGACGGACAATCTCTGTCCCGCCGACAAAAAACTCTACGCCTTGCGTGATGTGACGGCCACGGTGGCGTCTCTGCCGTTGATCGTTGCGAGCATCATGTCGAAAAAGTTGGCGGAGTCCCTCGACAAGCTAGTGCTTGATGTAAAATTCGGTCGCGGTGCCTTCATGCAAAAACGGGAGGAGGCGCAGGCACTGGCCGATGCAATGGTTGCGGTCGGCAATGGGGCCGGGATCGAGACTCACGCACTCCTTAATCCTATGGACCAACCCCTTGGCCGCGCCGCAGGAAATGCCCTTGAAGTGGCCGAATGCGTCGAGGTCATGCAAGGCGGTGGCCCGGAAGACCTCGTCGAACTCACACTTGCGCTCGCGACGAAACTTGTTCCCTCTTCTCGTGATGATTTGCGCCGCCGACTCGGCGATGGAGGTGCCTGGCGCAAATTCGTTGCCATGGTCGAGGCGCAGGGTGGTGATGCACGCACGCTCGAGAAAATGCGTGAGGTTCACCGCGCCCCGGTTGTCACGGACTTGGTATCCCCGAGGGATGGTCGAGTCGAAAAAATGGATGCGCTGGCCATCGGTCGGCTTTGTGTCGAACTGGGTGGCGGCCGCGCCAAGGCGGGGGATGCGGTTGATTTCTCTGTGGGCGTCGAGTGCTTCAGAAAGACAGGCGACTTGGTTGCCAAGGGAGAGAATGTCTTGCGCGTACATAGCCGTGCGCCGATCGATAAGAGTTCTGTCTCGGCTTCGATTTTTGACATCGTTTAGGGAGGACGACGCAGTTGCCTGTTGTCTGATCTAAATGCATTTGCTTTGCTCCACCCATGGAGAGCCCATCAGCGCAGAATCCGGCACTCGGAAGTTTTCCCGCTGTCTGGCGCACCTGTCCCGACTGCGCCGCGCCCTATCGTTCGCGCGTGCTTCGTCCTGGGCAAAGGCTCCAGTGCTCGCGCTGCGGCGCGCGCTTGGCCTTGGGTCGCCGTAGCACATCACTGCAGACGCCGTCGGCCATCGCCCTCACCGGGATTTTTCTCCTCGTGTTCGCGAATGTGTCCCCCGTGCTCACCTTTGATGTGGCGGGTAGCACGCAGACCAACCTCATCATCACTGGTGTGATGGGTCTGGTTAATCAGGGCTACGGCGCGCTCGCCTTGCTTGTTTTTTTCTGCGCTATCTGCGCTCCCGCCATCTACCTTGTTCTGATCTCCTACACCCTCGTTGCAGGCGGCCTCTGTGTATCTTTGCCTGGAGTCGCCACAGCATGGCGCTGGGTTCTGGCGGTAGAACCATGGAGCCTAGCACCGGTCTTTGCCGTGTCTTGTGCTGTCGCGGTTGTGCGCTTGAAGCTGCTCGGCACGGTGTCTTGGGACAAAGGCGCTTTCTTCGTTCTCCTTCTCTCTCTGTGTTGCCTTGCTCTCGGACGAATGGTCGACCGCCCGAGGATCGAAATGATTCTGGAGGAAATGGAGTGACGTCGCCCGAAATCCGACTTCAGCGTTGCTGGGCCCTGCTGGTCAGCGGTGCTGTCCTCTATCTACCAGCGAATCTCCTGCCGGTCATGACCATGACGATCACCGGCGAAAAGGATGCCCTGACCGTCTGGGGAGGAGTAGTCGAACTTTACGAAGTGGGTCTTTGGCCGGCGGCGCTGCTCGTGTTCCTCGCCAGTATGTGTGTCCCGTTGTTTAAATTGACAAGCCTCGGATGGTTGCTCTGGATGGACGGGAGTCCTCATCACCGGGTGGGGCGTACCAAGCTGTTCCGGTTGCTTGAGACGATTGGCACGTGGTCGATGGTCGACCTGTTCTTGCTCTCGGTTCTCGTCGCGGTGGGGCAGCTTGGCACTTTCGCCAGCGTGCAAACCGAATCCGGGGCGATGTTTTTCGCCGCCGTGCTTGTCTGTACGCTGTTCGCCGCCTTCAATTATGACGTGCGCATGATCTGGAGGGACAAAACAAAATGATGGCGGCCCCTGACGGCGAACACCAAGACCACGGCCAGGTCGTGCGTGGAGGTGTTGGTTTTTCCTGGGCTTGGCTTTTTCCGCTCATCGCTTTGGCTGCTGCCGCGTACATGTATACTGAGCACCTCAATTCCATGGGGCCGGAAATCCAAATCCGCTTCGCCGATGCGCCGGGGATCGAGGAGGGAAAGACATCGCTTATTTACCGCGGTGTTGTTGCCGGCAAGGTCACCGAGGTCAATCTCAACGAAGAACTCAACGAGGCCATCGTCCATTTACGCCTGGAAAAGTTTGCCGCGGGTCTCGCCGTCGAGACAACGGATTTCTGGATCGAAAAACCTGTCTTGTCCCTGCAGGGAGCATCCGGTCTGACCTCGCTAATCCAAGGCAACTCGATCCAAGCCCGCAAGGGAACGGGCAAACGCCGTCTGCAGTTCGATGGTTTGGACAGCAGCCCAGTCCTGTCGATGAACGAGAACGCTGTTCATGCAAGGCTTGAATCCGACCAAACGCAGACTCTCAGCCGAGGTGCACCCGTCACTTTTCGCGGAGTGGTCGTCGGGCGTGTCCGCGAGCAGTCATTGTCCTCCGATGGAAAGCCCTACATTGATGTCGATATCCAGCAGAGCAAGCGCTCACTGCTCAAGACCACTTCGCGTTTTTGGACGGTGCCGGCCTCGGCTGTGACGATGGGGCCTGGCGGGATCAAGGTGGACTTCCCCGGCTTGGATACGCTCATTCAAGGTGCGGTGGCTTTCGATGATTTCGGGGTCGATGGGCCCCCGTTTGAGGACGGATCCAACACGCAACTTCTCGCGTCGGAGGAGTTGGCGAAGGCCTGTGGCACACCGATCACCATTATTTTTCCCAGCGGCAAAGGCCTGCGCGCTGGCCAGACGCGCATGACATATCTCGGGGTTCCCGTTGGTATGGTGACAGACCTGCGGCCATCGGATGGAAAAGTGGCTGTCACTGCAAGGTTCAACCCCGGCTTTGATTTTCTGCGCTTCGCCGGTTCGCGCTTCGCGCTGATCGAGCCGATGATCTCGCTGCAGGGTGTCAGCGGATTGGAAACCATCATCACCGGTGTGATCATCGACTGCGAACCGGGTAGGGGCGCCTCATTGCAGACGAGGTTCGAGGGAAGTAATGCCAAAAAAGAAAATGAGATAGTCGAGCAAAGCGAGGCCGGCCGTAAGTTCCGTCTATTTTCCAGCGCCACAGGCACTGGCGTCGGCGCCCCCGTGCTCTACCGCGAATTGCAGGTCGGTGTAGTGCTGAGCAAGCAACTTGGGCCGGACGGAAAAACTGTCGAACTAATCATTGGCATCCAATCGGAATACGCGCGCCTCGTGCGTGGCAACACGGTTTTTTGGGAGGAGAGGGGACTGCGTGGCTCGGTTGGTTTCGTGAACATACGCCTCCAGACTGCCATGCCTTTGCCGCTCGCGGGTAACGGGGCGGTCGCCTTTGGCAGCCCGGATGACTCGGCACCGCCGGCGGCGGCGAACACAAAGTTCCCGCTTTACGACAAGCCCCGGCGCGAGTGGAAAAAGTGGATTGACTCCCCGCTTCGTTAGGCTGCGGGGTCAGGCGTAAACGATGAAGGCGCTGTGCACCTCGGCTGGGACGTCGATCATTTTGTAGTCCACCGAGTTGACGAACAACAGGCTCTGCTGTCCTTTGCCCAAGAGCTGGTTCTGCGCGTCGTAAATTTCGTGCTCAAGATGGACGAATTTTCGATTGTAACTGGCAATCCGGATTTTCACGCTCACGGTTTCAAACTCACGTGTTTCCCTGACAAACTTGTGCTCGAAGGATCGCGTAAGGATGTAATAGGAGGTGTCCTTGAGGTTGAACTTCGGCATCACGCGGTTGAAGAAAAGCTCGCGCGTTTTGCCTACCCACATGGCATACATGCCGAAGTAGACGTTGCCGA
>JBAXCT010000114.1:0-6745 GCA_037141375.1 Chthoniobacterales bacterium
TCCTTCGCGAACCTGAGCATCATGCCGAAGATCCTGCCCGGCCACTACATCAGCGACGTCTCTGCCATCCTCGGCAGTATCGACTTCGTGATGGGCGAGTGCGACCGGTAGTCGCGTTTATCTCTCGCGGTAGGTGATCCGCGCCTTGGTCAGATCGTAGGGGGAAATGTCCACCTGCACTTTGTCGCCCGGCACGATGCGAACGAAGTGCTTGCGCATCTTGCCTCCGATGTGGGCGAGCACGATCGTGCCGTTCTGCAATTTCACGCGAAACATCGTGCCGGGGAGCACCTCGACGACGATGCCCTCTGCGGGGATGGATTCTTCTTTGGCCATGGCTTCCGCGCAGTCAATACGGCTCAGCCCTCGAAATCAACCCACTTGACCAGCGGGGCGAGCCGAGCGACGCCACCGTTGTGCCAGGTCCATGGCGGATCCTGCATCCGCCCAATGGGGCAAAAGCGCGATGCGCCCAGCGCGAAAAAGCGATCGGCCAGCTCCTCCGTGCAGGGCCAAAGTCCGATGGCGCCGAGGTGCGCGGAGTGCGGACCGAGCTCGGCGACAAGATCTGCCGGCAGAGGTTTGACGAAGATAACACGGCTGAGCGCCGACGAGGGAAACCAAGGGTCCTCCTCGTAGACCACGGTCCAATCGAGTTCCGGGCCGCCCGCCCAAATGGCGACTCGCAGGTCTCCCGCGGCGCGGAAGTTGTAAGCGGCGCGCAGGTCGGAAATCTCTACCTTCTCCGCAACGGACAATGGCCCGTGCGGATGAATCCGGCCGTATCGCTCCATTTCCTCGGCCAGTTGTTCCGCGTAGGCACGGGCAAACCCGGGCTTCGTTTCGCGCACGTAAAAAACCCGCGGTGAAAGACAACCCTGCTGGTCGAAGAGTGATGTGTCGCGGGCCGCGCCGGCGCAGGAAACGTAGTTTTCATCCTTCCATACGATACCCGCGCTCGCCTTATGCCCGTGGCCAATGAAAATTTTCCCGGACGGAACTTTCGCGCGCAACGCCGCGATGGTTTCATCGGAACCGTAAACGACCACGGCGGTGGCGCGCCCGATCCAGTCGTCGCGCAGTTCCTCGCCCATCGTAATCTTTGCCGCCAGATCCGCCGGTAGCCGCGAGATGAAATCATCCACCTCGGGGATTCCTCCTCGCGGCAACTTTACCAGGTTACTGCTGCCGAGGATCAGTCCGCTGATCAGACTTTGCAGCGCTGCGTGCGGTGTGTTTCCGCTGACCACATGCAGGATATTGTCCGGGGCCACGGCCTTGGTCCGCGCCGCGCCGTACTTGACCCATCGGTCGTGCGCCCCCGCATCGCCGAGTTCGGCTTCAACCCACCGCAGCAATGTTTCGGGCTGCGTGCGGCCCAAAAAGTCCGACATCGGAGCGGCGGCCAAGGCGATGGCTTGTGCGCGTTCTTCCGTTTTCATCGCGCCAACCACTCATCGGCCGCGCGCGAGCATCCGCGGGGCAACGCTGCAGGATCCCGTCCGAGCAACTCGAAGGCCTCGCCGCGTCGCACGGCGAGATCCCTCGTGCGGATGCCGGCGACCGATCCGACATTGGCCGCATCGTAAACCAAGAGGATGCCGGTCTCGCCTTCCGCCACTTCGCCTAGCGTTACCGGATCCGCCACCACGGCTCGCGCCCACGGCGGCCCGTGGTGCAGGCCACGCGGACCGCGTGCGTAAAATTGCGAGCTGAGCTCGGTCATGCCGTATTCGTTGAAGATATTGCCGGTCTCGATGCCGAGATGGTCGGAGAACATTGCGTAAAGATCCGTCCGTGCAATGTCACGCCCGCTTCCTTTGTAGCCGCCTGTCTCCAGTGCGGTAGATCCTAGCGGCAGTTGCAGTCGCATGCCGAGCGTTTGCATCTCCTCGAAGAGCCGGAGAAATCCGAGAGCGGTGCCCAAGAGGCAGACTGCCTGCGTGGCCGCCTGCAACCTTGCGATATCGATCCGACCGCCCCGCGCGATAAAATCTTCCCTCGCTGCAAGGGTGGCCAACATGTGGCTGAGCGATGAGTGGGGCGCCTCGTCGGGATGCGGGGCAAGGACAAGGAAGGGTCCGCGTGGTAGGACACCCAGCTTCCACCCTTCGCGGACCGCAGCCTCGTAGACATCGAGTGTGCGGAAGTGGTGCTGGCCAAATCCTTCACCCGTCGTTCCGCTCGTGCGGAAGGTTTTGACTGTTTCTTCCGTGGGGAAGCTCCGCAAGTCGGCGTGCTTGAAGGCGTCTTGCGGCACGCAAGGAATCGAACGCCAATCGGTAACCTCTGCGGCCACGTCGGCGCTCTCGGCGAATGCACGGTAAGCCGCGTTCTGGCGGAAATGAAAGGCATGGAGCTGTGGCAGAACATCAGCAAAGCCACGCGCCTCCGGCGCGGCGATCCATGCAGCGATTGTTTTCTCCCACCAACCGGTTTGCTCCGCACGATCTTGCATGCACTCATCCTGCCAGCGGAAACCGCGCTGGAAACGCAATTTTGGCCTCGCCCGGCGGCCGTCCCCGCCGCAATTTAGGTGGCACGTCTGGCCTATGAGACTCCTCCTCCCCATGCTTTGCGTGTTCATGGCTGCCGCCCGGCTCCAGGCCGCGGGTGAGGCCCCGCCAGAGGCCGGCACGGCGCGCGATGTCATCTTCCGCGCCGACGCCGCCTACAACAACAAGCAATACGCAGATGCGGTGGCGGGCTACGAAAAATTCCTGACCGATTTCGGCGCATCGAACGAAGCCGCGCCCTTGCTGCCCCACGTCCGCTACAACCTCGTGGCTGCGCTCATGCAGGTGCAGAAATACGGCGATGTCGTCGAGGCCATTGGCGAGGCGCAAAAGATCAAGGATCCGGACGCGAGTCATGGCGAGGACCTCGCGTTTTGGCTCGGGGTCGCCCATTTGCAGGCGGGAAATCCGCAGGAAGCGGGCAGAGCCTTGGAGCAGTTTTCGGCCGCGTTCCCCAACTCCGTTTATCGCGCCGATGTCGCGCTGCTTTCAGGCGCGGCGCTGCTGGGCGCCGGAAAACAGGCCGAAGCGGCGAAGATCTTCAACGCCATCCGCAAGACGTCCTCGCATCCGCATCGCGGCAGGGCCGCGGTGCTGGAGTTGCAGTGCCTGATTGAGAGCGGCCAGGACGCCACTGCCCTGACCCTACTCGCCGAGGAAGGCCCTGACATGGGAAAAAATATCAACCAGATGGCAGCATTCCAGATGCTGGCTCTCAACCTCGGGGAGAAACTTCTGGAGGAAGACCGTCCTCGCGATGCCATTAGGGCGCTGCAAAACATCTGGCCGCGCGAGCGTTTGCTCGCTCATCAGAAAACCAGACTGGAAGAGATCAAGGCGCGGTTGGCCACGATTGAGCGGTCGCCCCGCCCTGATGTTTTTGCCCGCAACCAACAGCAGCAACTCCAGCGCGAGGTGGAAAAAGAGCTGAGCAAGCTGGAAAAAATACCATCGTTCGATGCCTCCGTACGCTTTCGCATGGCGGCAGCTTTCCAGCGGCAGGATCGCTTCCGTGAATGCGCCATGCTGCTGGACGACATGCTGCACAAGATGCCTCCCGATCCGGTGGTCGAGACCGCTTCGCTCAGTGCTTTGCAGAGCTGGATGGCCATCGAGCGCTATGAGAAAGCGATCGATGCCTCGCTACTTTTCGCAAAGAATTTTCCCGCCTCGAAAAGTCTTCCCTTGGCCGTCTACCTCCGCGGGGTGGCCCAGCAGAAGGCCGGACAATATGAAGACGCCATCGCAACACTGGCGCAGTTGCAGGAAAAGTTTCCCTCCTCGGAGCAGGCGCCGAGAGCGGTTTTCATGACCGGCTTCACGCAGTTGTGCGGCGAGAGCAATGACGAGGCGGCGGATACGTTCCGGAAGTTTTTGGAAAAGAACGGCCGCCATGAGCTGGCCGAATCAGCCGGCTACTGGCTCGGGTCGGCGCTCGCCTTTGCCAAAAAATATCCCGAGGCGCGCGAGATTCTGGGGGCGCATGCGAAAAATTTTCCCGGCGGGAATCTCTGCGCCGCGGCCGCCTTCAGGAACGCTTACTGCGCGCAGTCGATGAAGGACTACGCGCAGGCCGAGAAGGAGCTGAGGCAACTTCTCCAAGATTTTCCGCAATGCGAAGAAAGCGCCGAGGCGCGGTTGATGTTGGGCGATGCTCTTCTGGCCCAAGGCAAGTCGGACGAGGGCAAGGAGGTATATGCCGCGGTTCCGCATGGGGCGGGGCGTTTGCACGAAGAGGCGCAATTCAAGATCGCGAAAGTGCTCAAGCTGGAGGAGGACTTCGACGGACTTCGCGGGCTGATGGACAAGTATCTGCAGACCTACCCGCGCAGCCCGCGGGCGTCCGAAGCGCTCTACCTCATCGGCCAATCATGGCGCCAGCAGGATCAACCCGAAAAAGCGGTGGCCGAGTATTGGAAAGCCATCAACCAATTCGGCGATGATCCCGAAGCGGACTCGGTGGAGGAGATGTTTGTCGCCCTCGGCAAATACCATAAGGGCGAAGAGGAGCAGCGCGGCTACCTGACGGAGTTGCGCAGCCTTCGTGACCGAGCTGTGTCCGAGGGAAAAAAGGTGCTCGCTGTCCGCGTCATCTGGGCGCTCTCGCAGGCTGTGCGAAAGTTGGATCCCGCGCTCGCCGGTTCCCTGCTCCGCGAGGCGGCTGCGATGGCCAAGCCGGAAAACACCGATCCGATGATCTTGGCCGACTTTGCCGCCGCGCAAATGTCGGCCGCCGCTGCGGCGGACGCCGACGAGGCGGCCACCCGCAAAGCCAAAGCAGCCCAGCTTTACCGCGATTTGCTCAAATGGCACCCGCGCGCCGCGCAGAAAGACAAGGCCTTGGCCGCCTTGGCCCAATTCTCCTTGGACGCCGGTGACAATGAGGGTGCCTTGGATTACTACGGGCGCCTCGAGCGCGACACGCCATGGTCGCCCTTGATGGGGGATGCCCTCATGGCGCGCGCCCGTCTCGCGTCGGAGTCGGGCCACAAAGATCAGGCGGTGGAGGCCTACACGCGCCTGCTTGCCGCGGAGGGCGTGTCGGGCAAGCTCAAAGCGCAGGCGCTGCTGGCGATCGGTGATATCGAGATGGCCCGCAGCCAACCCAAGCAGGCCATCCCTTACTACCAGCGCATCTACATTCTTTATGGTAAATGGCGCGAGACGGTGGCGGAGGCCTACCTGCGCAGCGGCGAAGCCTTCGAGCAACTCAAGGACAGCGCGGCCGCCCGCAAGACTTACGAGGAACTGGTTGGCAACGAAGATCTCGCCGTGCTGCCTCAGGCGGCGGCGGCGCGGGAAAAACTCAAAAAGTTGGCGCCTCCCGGGGGACAATCGCCGTCATGAAAAAGTTCGTTCCCCTCGTCGGCTTTCTTCTTGTGCCGCTTTGTTCGCCTGCGCAGGACATCGTGCATTATCCGGACGGCACGATGCGCGAGGTGAAAATTCTCGCGGTGCAGGGCGACGCCTACCTCATCACGGTGCCCTCTCCGATCCCCGGCCAGGAGGGTGGCAGGACCACGATGAAACGCGCCGGCATCGCCAAAATTATTTTCGCACCTGATCCGGTGTTGCAGGCGATCGAAGCCAACAAGACCGGGGATTCGTTGGCCTCCGCCCGTCTTCGCTGGCAAAATCTCGAACCGCTGCTCGGGACGGCCGAGTCGCACGCGGGGAGGGCCGGATGCCTTCTTGGCGAGATTCTTCTCCTCTCCGATGATCCGGCGCGAGACGGCGAATCGCTGGAGATTTTCAAAAAAGTCGAATCCGGTGCTTGGAATGTTGCCGACCGTCAACGGGCTACGCGGGGTCGTCTCCTGGCGATGATGAAAAAAGGCCAACTCGAAGAAGCCTCCGCCGAGGCCGAGGAGATCGCCAAGCTGGCGGAGGATCCCGACCTTCTCATCGAGACGAAACTTTTGCTGGCGCAGGCCCGCATCGCGTCCCTGCGCCGGTTGCTTGATGAAAATCCCCGCTGGAGCGAGGATCCGCCGGTGCAGTCCGATCGGACGCGGCTGATCCATGAGGCGGCCGACTTCGCCCTCTTTCCGTTTCTTTTTCACGGCACCAGGCATGAGACAGCGGCACAGGGCCTGTGGCTGGCGCACGACACTTATGTTCTGGCCGCCGATGACTCCCAAGCGGACGAAGTCCTTCGCGATATCGCCGAGATCTACCCGGAAACGGCCCGCGCCGCGGAGGCCAAGGCGGCCTTGACCAAGTCGGGCGTGCCGCCCGCGCCGGGCGCGACACCTGCCCCGCAAACAAAGCCATGAAGACGCCAAGCCATGCTCCTTGTCCGCCTGTTAAAATCGGGCATCTTGGGCGCAGGTTGCGCCGACAACATCTTCCCCAATGAACCACACAACCCTGCCACCCATGAAAACACCAGCCATCCTCAATCAAAACCCTTGGAAATTCCCATGCCAACGGAGAACCCGCCTTGCCTCCTGGTTATTCTTGGCAGCCCTGCTCGCCGTGCTGTCTCCTTCCACGGCCAGCGCCGCGGGGGTGGAAACGAACAAAAGCCTGCTCGATCTCTACCGCGAAGGAGGTCCGATCATGCACTTGATCGCGCTTTGCTCCGTTGCGGTCGTGGCCCTCGGTTCCTACTGCTTCATGATGTTTCGCAAGTCGAAGTTGATGCCACCGTCCGTGGTGAATGAGCTGGATGACCTCATGGGCCAGCGCGACCTTGCCGCCGCCCAGCAAGTCTGCCGGATCAAACC
>JBAXCT010000115.1:0-6731 GCA_037141375.1 Chthoniobacterales bacterium
ATCCACGGGCGCAAGGAAGGGCGCCCCCCCGAGACGGATCTTGGCGCCGAGGTTTTGCTGCAGCAGACCCTGCTTGATGCCATCCGCTCCGGCTTGATCCGCAGCGCCCACGACTGCGCTGAGGGCGGGATGGCGGTGGCCTTGGCAGAATGCTGTATTTCGGGCGACCGCCCGGTCGGCGCGAAAATCGAGCTGCCCGACCATCAACGCCGCGAGGATGAAGAGCTTTTCCATGAAGCACCGGGGCGAGTCATTGTCTCCGTCGATGCGTCATCCGAAGCCGCACTGGCCGCCCTTTGCGCGCAGCGCGGCGTGCCCGCCTTACGTCTGGGAACGACCGGCGGAGCGGATCTCACGATCGAGTTGCGGGGTCGGGAGTTCCAATGGGACGTCGAAGGTCTTTTCGTCGCCTGGGATTCCTCGCTCGGCGATCTCATGGATGCAGTTGCAGAACCGCTCGCCGCACATTAGGTTGGGTTCGTGATGAAGCGCCTGCCCAAAGCGGGGGATCTTTCCGGTTCGCTCCTTGTCGCGCATCCGATGATGGCGGACCCGAACTTCCGTCACACCATTCTCTATCTTTCGCACCACAGTGCTGAGGACGGGGCCTTGGGCTTCATTCTGAACCGCCCCCTCGGCCAAAGCGCGAGCGAGTTGGAGGTCGGTGAACTCTTCGAGCACATCTCCCACGTGCCGATCTTCGAAGGCGGCCCCGTCCAGAGGAACCAAGTTATCGTGGCCAGCCTCGAGTGGGACGCCGCCGCAGGCGCCTGCAAGTTCGAGCCGCTCCAAAAGCCGGAAGGAGAATGGCAACTGCCTTCCGGGCACGACGACACGATGCGTGTTTTTCTGGGCTATGCGGGCTGGTCGAAAAACCAACTCGAGAAAGAAATAGCCCTGAACTCTTGGCTCGTGGTCAAGCCTCACCCCGAACTGCTGCGCGCCGATGCCGACGACGCCACCTGGCGCCGCATCATGAACGGGCTCGGCCCCATGTATCGGGTGCTGGCTGACGCTCCTGACGATGCCTCGAATAATTGACCGGCGCCCCCCCCCTGTGACGATCTGATATCACGGGCGAACCTGAGTCCCACCTTGCCGGGACGGAGATGGGTCGCCGCGGAGACCAAACGCCCGTGCCCCCGATTTTCCCAATCGTCTAAAATCTTTGGGCTTTGGCATGAAAACTGAGCGCTCCATCTCTCCCTTCGCCGCTCGGGTTTACGCGGCAGTGAAGCGCATTCCCCGCGGTTGCGTCATCACCTACGCATCCTTGGCCCGCCGCGTCGGCTCGCGCTCGCGGCGCGCCATTGGACAGGCTTTGCGCTCCAATTCTTTCGCTCCCACAGTTCCCTGCCACCGCGTGATCGCCTCCGACCTCTCACCCGGTGGATTTTTCGGTCGCCGCAACGGACCGCAGGTCACCCGCAAGCTCCGCCTCCTCGCCGCGGAGGGCGTTCGCTTTTCCAACAACCGGCTGGCCGAGGAAACCCGCCTCATTCGTTAAAGCCAAACTTGCAACTTACCGCGCAAAGTCGCGCGTGCGCGGAAGAGCAGGCTCTTCACGGCCGGAATGGTGGTGTCCAGGACGCGGGCGATTTCCTCATAAGGCATCTCCTCGTAACGTCGGAGCACCATCGCCGTGCGCTGCTCCTCGGGAAGCTCGGCCAAAGCCTGCTCGATGACCTCCGCCAACTCGCGGGCGGAGACCTCCGCCGAGGGCGAGCCGCCAGAAACAGCCTCCCGCACATTCTCCTCGGGCAATGGCTCGTAAAACACCGCACCCCGGCGGGCGCGTCCGCGACGCTCGTTGAGGACCAGACGCCGGGCGATGGAAAACATCCAAGTCGACAATTTCGCCCTCGGCTCATACCGCGCACGCGCCTGCCAGACGCGCAGGTAGACTTTTTGCGCGAGATCCTCCGCGCCTTCCGGTGAGCCGAGCATGCGCACGATGGTTCCGAAGACACGGTCCTCCGTGGCCTCGACCAGTTCCCGGAAAGCTTGCTCATCACCACCACGCACTTTTTGCATCAGCTGGACGAGTCGTGCGTCCTCCTCGGACGCGGGATCCACTTCCCCGAAACCATCCTCCGCAGGTCTCATGATGCCGTCGCACAAAAGCGGTGCACCCTCACTCCGGCCGCAACGAAACGCCGTTCAAATTCTGTAAGAGGCCAATCCGGAGACACCGGCCAGGCCGAGATCTCCCAGCCCGCTGCAGCAAAGATACACCGCGACCAGGCGAAATAAGGTGCTGCATCGGAGGCGAAATAAAATTTGCCTCCGGGAGCCATGCGGGGGGAGAGAAGCCCGACGAATTCGTTTTGCACCAATCTCCTCACGGCATGGCGGCGCTTGGGCCATGGGTCGCTGAAAAGCAAATAGACAGAGGATAAGCTGCGGGCAGCAAACTGGCCCAGAACCTCACCCACCTCCCCTCGCATGACCCGCGCATTGGGGAAGTCGGCCGCACGTCGCCGCGCTTGGCGGACCCGGTAATCCTTTTTCTCAACGCCGAGGTAATTGCTCTCGGGTTCACGCGCAGCGAGGGCGGCAAGAAACACCCCGTTGCCGCATCCCAGATCCAAGACGAGAGGGGCCTGACGGGCAAAGAGATCGCCCGGTCCATCGGCACCTCTAGTCGGCCCGGCGTCGACCACCGCGCAATCACCTGGGAACACCGCCGTCCCCGCATTCATCCGTTCAGGCCGCGTCTTTGTCCTGCTTGCGGCGCAGGAGCGGCGGTTTGCGACCTTCCACGACAGAACGATTGATCGTGACTTCGGCGATATCATCGCGGCTCGGCACATCATACATGACGTCGAGCATGATCTTTTCCATCATGGAACGCAGGGCGCGCGCACCCGTTCCCTTACTCACCGCCCGTTCGGCCAGGGCGCGAAGCCCGTCCTTGGTGATGTTGAGATCCACGCCCTCCATGGCCATAAGCTTGGCGTATTGCTTGACCATGGCGTTTCTCGGTTCGGTCAGAATGGTGACGAGTTCATCCTCGGTCAGCTGGTCGAGTGCGGTGACGACCGGCAGGCGGCCGATGAATTCCGGGATCATGCCGAAACCGAGCAGATCTTCGGGCTCTGCGTTGTGGATCGTGGCCGAGGAAGCGGCCACCGATTTGTCCAGAGAGAATTCCTCACGCGCGTGGAAACCGAGCACACGGCTACCAAGGCGGCGCTGGATGATTTTGTCCAACCCGACGAACGCGCCGCCGCAGATGAAGAGGATTTTCTCGGTGTTGACCTGGATGTATTCCTGCTGCGGGTGCTTGCGTCCGCCTTGCGGCGGGACGTTGCACTTTGTTCCCTCGAGAATTTTGAGCAACGCCTGCTGCACGCCTTCGCCGGAAACATCGCGGGTGATGCTGACGTTGTCCGTCTTGCGTCCGATCTTGTCGATCTCGTCGATATAGACGATGCCGATCTCCGCACGCTTCACATCGTAATCCGCTGCCTGGAGGAGCCGGAGGACGATGTTCTCGACATCTTCACCGACGTAACCGGCTTCGGTCAGGGTCGTCGCGTCGGCGATGGTGAACGGCACATCAAGGATGCGGGCGAGCGTGCGGGCGAGCAAGGTCTTGCCTGAGCCGGTCGGCCCGATGAGCAGAATGTTGCTCTTTTCCAATTCCACATCGTCGTTCCCCGGCAGGGCGATTTCGCGCGATTGGATGTGGTGATGGATGCGCTTGTAGTGGTTGTGAACCGCCACAGAGAGCGTCTTCTTGGCCAAATCCTGCCCGATGACAAACTGGTCCAAGTCGCGCCTGATGTCGGCCGGCTTGGGCACGCGGATAGCTGAGCCTTTTTTTTTCGAGTCGTCCTTGAGTTCCTTGTCGAGGATGCCCTTGCAGAGGCTGACGCAGCTGTCGCAGATGTAAACGCCCGGGCCGGCGATGAGCTTGAGCACCTCGCTGTGGCTCTTCCCGCAGAAAGAGCACATCGTGAGGTTGGCAGCGCGAGCCATGGCGTCAGGCGGGCACGGCGCCCGGGATTTCCTTGCGGGACTTCACCACCTCGTCGACGAGGCCGTATTCCCTGGCCTCTTCGGCGCTCATGTAATAGTCGCGGTCCGCATCGTGGTGCACCTGCTCGACCGGTTTGCCCGTGTGGTGGGCGATGATCGACTCAAGGCGCCGCTTGAGCTTGAACATGAATTCGACCTGACGCTCGACATCGCTGGCCTGGCCCTGCGCACCGCCGCTGACCTGATGGATCATGATGTCAGAGTTCGGCAAGGCATAGCGCTTGCCCTTGGTGCCGGCGCAGAGCAGCACCGCACCCATGCTGGCCGCCATGCCCATGCAGTAGGTGTTCACATCGCAGGTGACGAACTGCATCGTGTCGTAGATGGCCAACCCTGCGGTGACGGAGCCGCCAGGAGAGTTGATGTAGATGTGCATGTCCTTCTTCGCATCCTCCATCTGCAGGAAGAGCATCTGGGCGATGACGAGGTTCGCCACATGATCGTCGATCCCCGTGCCGATGAAAATGATCCGGTCCTTGAGCAGACGGGAATAGATGTCGTAGCTGCGCTCTCCCCGTCCGGTCTGCTCGACGACCATGGGCACGAAAACGGAGTTGCGCGCAGAGGATGCGGCGGAAAATACGGGTGATTTCATGAGTGGTGGACCGCTTCTTTAATCCGTCGCGGCCGCTGGCTTGACCTTAACTTTAGAGGCGAGGAAATCAAGCGCCTTGTCCCGGATAACGTCGCCCTCCACTGATCCGAGCGCCTCGCGCTTGACCAATTGCTTGACCAGTTTCTCCATCGGCATGTTGAGTTGCTTCGCGAGGCGCGCGATATGTTCGGCCAACTCCTCGCGGCTGGCCCCGATTTTCTGCTCGCGGGCGAGACGGGTCAGAATGAAGTCGGCCTTTACCCTGAACTGCGCGCCCATCTGCGCGTGGCTGAAAATTTCCTCTTTTTTGCTCAGCAAATCCTGATCGCTGAGTCCGCGGGTCTGCTCCGCTTCGACGATCTCTTTGACCACGCGCCGCGCCTCCCCCATGACCATGGAGGACGGGACTTCGAACTCGACCGCCTTGACCAGATGCTCGATGGCGCTGGTGCGTTTCCTCCGCTCGGTCTGGACCACCGCCTCGGTCTCGAGACGCTCGCGGAACGCCGCGCGCAATTCGTCCGCGCTGCGACCGGCAATCTTCTGCGCGACCTCGTCAGTCAACTCCGGCAACTTTTTCGACTTGATGCCCTTGACCTTCACCGCGTGGCGGATCTTCTTGGCGCGGAGCGGTTCGACCGCGAAATCTTCCGGGGCCGCAACTTCAACTGTGCGCTCGTCGCCCTCGGACGCCCCGACCAGCCCAGCGCAAAATCCCGGCCAGAGGCTATCCTCGGCCATGATGACCCAGAGCCCCTCGCCGCCCTTCATGGTCGAAGGCGCCTCGGGGCAAACATCTCCGAGAGGCCGGTCTTCCACCATCGCGTCGTAGTCGAGCACCGCGTAGTCGCCCATCTGCAGCGGGCGATCCTTGATGTCGGTGAATTCAGCCATGCGCTCGAGCAGCATGTTCACATGGCCGGAGACATGGTCTTCGGTCACCACATCCGGCAGAATCTCCAGACCCAAGCTCTCGACGTCAGGCAAAAGAAAATCGGGCTCGAGGGTGAGTTCGACGCTGAGGTCGAGGTCGCTCCCGCTCACCTCGCCATGCTTGAGATTGAACGCATTCAGCACGGTGAGATTGTTGTCCTTGGCCGCTTGGTCGACCACTTCGCGCAGCAAGTCCTTCACCGCCTCGCCGGCAATCTCCTCCTTGTATTTGCGCGCCACAACCGGGAGCGGAGCCTTGCCGGGACGGAATCCGGGCAGCTTGGCCGCCTTCCGGTATTCACCGACCAGACGGTCGATTTTGGCTTTGACCTGCGCGGCGGGAACGGTGGCGCGTAGGGTGGCGAGGCAGTTGGGCTGTTTTTCGAGGAAGATTTCCATGGTTGGCAAAAAAGGACGTATAAAATACGCACGAACAGCCTCCGGGACAAACACAATCCCCGCAACCCCATTCTTGGACGACTTTTTCCGTTTCAGGATAGTTTTCCTTTCGACTCATAGCCGACTCCATCCATAGGATGCTTTTTCTTGAAAATGGAAAGTACCCGGACCGTCGGCCGCGCGGAAAAACTCAGCCAATTTCTCGACCAATTGGGCGAGGAGTTGGCATTCACTATTCCGGGCGAGGACACAGGACTTCTCGCCATCAACCGTTGCCTGATGGACATGGAGGATGCGGTGCAACCCGAGGATCCGCCACAACTCACCGCTGGCTTGCGCACGGCGCGCCATTGGATCGATCTCACCCTCGATGGTTCAGCCAAACTCTCCGAAGAAACCATTGCGAACCTCAACGTCTGGCATCCGTGGATGGCGCGGGTCATTGACGCCTGGCAGCACGGAGACGCGATACCATCCGTTCCCGCGCCATGGGGAGAGAGCACGAGCACGCAACCTGAACCGGCACCGGCTGTCGAGGTCCGCACCCCCCCAGCGGCACCAAGCGGACAAGAAAAGTCCATCACGCTGAATTTGCAGGATGACGGCGAACTGCTCCGCGAATTCCACGGCGAGTCGGTCGAATTGCTGCAAAGCATCGAGGAGGGACTCATTGTTCTGGAGGGCAACCCGAAGGACTCCGACACGATCAACTCCATTTTCCGCGCCTTCCACACATTCAAAGGCGGGGCGGGCTTCCTGC
>JBAXCT010000116.1:0-6709 GCA_037141375.1 Chthoniobacterales bacterium
GTCTTCCACGCCGCGTTGTCCGGGAGCGGTGACGCCCCAGCCATGGCCTCGGTGGCAGTGCAGAATCTTTTCGAGGAAATGCCAGCCATACGCGCTCTGCTGCAGACCGATGTCGAGGCGGCCTACGAGGGCGATCCTGCTGCGCGTACGCGTGACGAAATTATTTTGTCTTATCCTTTTCTTGAAGCCGTAGCCATTCAGCGCGTGGCCCACTTGCTTTACCGCTCCGACATCCCGCTCATCCCTCGCATGATGACCGAGTGGGCTCACGCGCAGACCGGGATCGACATCCACCCCGGCGCATCGATCGGCAGCCACTTCTTCATCGACCACGGTACGGGTGTAGTCATCGGTGAGACCTGCCGCATCGGTGCGCGCGTCAAGCTGTACCACGGCGTCACCCTCGGCGCGCGCAGTTTTGCCAAGGATGAAAGCGGGCGGATCAAAAAAGGTGGTAAACGCCATCCCGATGTCGAAGACGGCGTAACCATCTACCCGAATGCGACCGTGCTCGGCGGCGAGACAGTCATCGGCCGCAACAGCACCATCGGCGGCAATGTTTTTCTCATGCACAGCGTTCCGCCCGAATCCCTCGTCTATTACGAGGAGGCCGAGGTCCGTGTGGTAGCGAAGGGCTCCAAGTCTCTCTCCGCGGACTACTCGATCTGACGAAGTGGCGGCGCGTGCGCTCCAGTCCGGCGAACCCGACAGGGCGCAGGTTCTCTGCAGCCTCGAAAATGAAGCGCGGGCCTGGGCCACACGCCTGAGCTTGCCGTTGCTCGCGGCACGGGTGCACCTGCGTTGGCATGCGCGTCTGCGCACCACGGCCGGTCTGGCTCATTCCAGCACTTCGTCCGTCCTTCTCAACCCAAGGCTTCTGTCTTTTCCCGAGGAATTGACCCGCACCTTCCTCCACGAGTTGGCTCACCTCGTGGCGCACGCGCGCCACCCGCGCCGGCGGATCAGGCCGCACGGGAGCGAATGGCGGCAGGCCTGCCGTGACCTCGGCCTTCCCGACGAACGACGATGCCACACGCTGCCCCTCGCCGCCCCTCGCCGTGTGGCCAAAAACCACCTTTACCACTGCCCCCGCTGCCTCCGCGAAGTGGCGCGGGCGCGGCCTTTCCGCCGGGCCGAGGCCTGCCTATCGTGCTGCCGCACCCACGCGGGCGGACGTTACGACCGGCTTTTCCGATTTGTTCCTGGCCGCGCACCAGCCAGAGACAATGATTCACTCCAACCGGAGCTTTTTCGGTTGTGGGGATCTTAACCTGGCCGTCAGACTAACCGCTCCCAATCCATTTATGAGCCAGAACATCGAATCCCACTTGGTCGAAAACCGTATCGTCAAGCCGTCCCGCGAATTCAGTAAGAGGGCGCGGGTCAAAAGCCTCGCAGATTACAAAAAACTCCACGCCGCCTCGATCAAAAATCCGCAGAAGTTCTGGGCCAAGGAAGCGTCCGAGTTGCAGTGGGGACGCAAATGGAAATCGGTCCTGAAGTGGACCACACCATTCGCCCGGTGGTTCGACGGTGGAACGATCAATGTCTCGGAAAATTGCGTCGACCGCCATGCCAAGAGCGCCCGTAAAAACAAAGCGGCTATCATCTGGGAGGGCGAACCCGGCGAAAAGCGCACCCTCACCTACGGCCAACTGCATCGCGAGGTCTGCCTGTTCGCGAACGTTCTCAAGCGCAACGGTGTAAGGAAGGGTGACCGTGTCATCATCTACATGCCGCTCGTCCCCGAGGCCGCAGTGGCCATGCTGGCCTGCGCACGCATCGGGGCGGTGCACTCGGTGATTTTCGGAGGCTTCAGCGCTGACAGTATCCGTGACCGCATCGCCGATTCAGGTGCGACCTGCGTGGTCACGGCGGACGGTGGTTACCGCCGCGGCGCGATTGTTCCGCTCAAACACAATGTCGATGCGGCGCTGGCCGGCGAGACAACAATCAAAAAAGTTATCGTGCACAGGCGCGCGGGCAACGAGGTGCACATCCAGGAGGGACGCGACGTCTGGTGGCACCGTGAACTGGAATACGTCAAGGCCGACTGCCCGGTCACACACCACGACAGCGAGCATCCTCTCTTCATCCTCTACACCAGCGGATCGACCGGCAAACCCAAGGGCATCCTCCACACCACGGCCGGATATCTGACTCAGGCCTACGCCACGACCAAATATGTTTTCGATCTGCGCGAGGACGACATCTACTGGTGCACAGCCGACGTAGGCTGGATCACTGGCCACACCTATCTTGTCTATGGTCCGCTGGCCAACGGTGCAACATGCTTGATGTATGAAGGCGCGCCGAACTGGCCCGACCCAGACCGCTTCTGGCGGATCATCGAGAACTACGGGGTCACCATTTTTTATACCGCCCCCACCGCCATCCGCGCCTTCATCAAGTGGGGCGACGAATGGGTCGACAAATACGATCTGTCCTCGCTGCGCCTGCTCGGCACGGTCGGCGAGCCGATCAACCCCGAGGCATGGATGTGGTTCCACAAAAAGATCGGTGGAGGGCGCTGTCCGATCGTCGACACCTGGTGGCAGACCGAAACCGGTGCAATCATGATATCCCCGCTTCCCGGCGCCACTCCGCTCAAGCCCGGTACGGCGACGCTGCCGTTCTTCGGTATCGACGCGGCCATCGTCGACGACCATGGCAAGGAAGTCGGCCCGAACGTGGGAGGCAAGCTCGTCGTTCGCAAACCTTGGCCATCGATGCTGCGCACCATCTACGGCGATCGCGCGCGCTACAAGAAAACGTATTGGAGCGAGATCCCGGGTTCCTATTTCACCGGCGACGGGGCGCGGCGCGACAAGGATGGCTACTTTTGGATCGTCGGGCGCATCGACGATGTGCTCAACGTGGCGGGACACCGACTCGGCACATCAGAAATCGAAAGCGCGCTCGTGTCGCATCCGTCTGTGGCCGAGGCTGCGGTGGTCGGGCGCCCAGATGAAATCAAAGGCCAGGGCGTGGTGGCGTTTGTCACCTTGAAACAGGGAGAGAAGCCGACCCCTGAACTGCGAGATAAGTTGCGCAAGCATGTCGGTAACGCCATCGGCGCGATCGCCAAACCGGACGATGTCCATTTTGCCGAAGCACTGCCGAAAACACGCAGCGGCAAAATCATGCGACGCCTGCTCAAGGAGATCGCCAGCGGCAAGGACGTTAAGGGGGACACCTCCACGCTCGAGGATTTCACCATCCTCTCCAAGCTGAAGCTGCAGGACGGCTAGGTCGGCGCTCTGATCAATGCTTTTGGTGTGACAGTATGATCGTGCCGGATCGCCAGTTTCTTCTTTCGTTGCCGCTCGCCATGGCGGCTGCGCTTCCTTCACTCCAGCGCTTTTCCTTTCCGGAGTGGTTCGCGGTGAGCGATCCGCCCGGCGGTAAGCTTGGTTCGGGCGGCGGCCTCGTGCATCTGCTGCACGAGGATTGGAAGGCGTTGGGATGTCCTGACAGGTTTTCGCGCTGGATCCTCACCTATCCCAAGCTCGCCATTCTGGCCGGCGGACAAAGCCGTCGCCTGCCCGCTTATGCCGCCACCGGCAAGGTGCTCATCCCTCTCCCTGTGCTCCGCGGTAGCATGGGGCAACGCATAGACGGGACGCTCCTCGATTTCATGCTGCCGGAATTTTCGCGCATTCTCGATGCGGCGGGCGACGACTACCCTCTCATGGTTTGCAGTGGTGATGTTCTTCTCCGCTTTCCGCGCAATCTTCCCCTGCTTCCTCGGGCCGACATCCTCGGACTCGGCATGTGGATCGCACCCGAAACAGCCAGTAGCTTCGGTGTCTTTTTCTCCCGCCGCGAGAGTCCGCAAGAGGTCGATTTCTTTCGCCAGAAACCGTCCACGGAAGAAATCCGAGCACTGGGCGCTGAACATCTCGCCATGGTAGATGCGGGAGTCTGGCTGCTCGGGGCCAAAGCGCTGGCATTACTGCTCGCAAAGTGTGGTTGGGACGAGGAGACAAATCGTTTCCGCGGCGGACATCCTTCTTCATATGAGATGTATGCTGAATTCGGTCCTGCGCTCGGACGGAATCCCACTTCCGAGGATCCCGCAATCTCTTCCCTCTCCGCTGCCGTGGCGCCGATCACCGGGGCCGGGTTTTTCCACCTCGGCACCAGCCGTCAGCTGATCGAGTCGGTTTCCGCTCTGCAAAACAGCGATCTGAACCAGTTATCGGCGGCGCCCGCGGCAAGGAAGCCGCATCCCGACATCTACGTGCAGAATGCCAATTTCGCTTTTGCCACGCGCCACGCGGGCAACCATTTGCTCTGGATCGAAAATTCCTCCCTCGTGCCGAATGAGGCATTTTCCTCACGCCAGGTTGTCACCGGCGTGCCCGAGGGCTTCCCCCCGCTCGATCTGCCCGAGGGAATTTGCCTTGATGTGATGCCCATCGGCGAAACGTCACTCTGCCTGCGTCCCTACGGATTCGAGGACAAGTTCTCCGGCGCCATCGGGCGCACCGAATGCCTGTGGCTGGGTCGATCTGCACTCCAGTGGTTCGAGAGGCGCGGCATCGAGCTTGCCACTGCTGGAATCACGGCGGACATGGACATTCAATTGGCTCCGATATTTCCCGTGGTGGAGACGGAAGAGGTGAGCACGGAATTCCTGCATTGGCTTTATGCGGAACATCCGGAAGAAAGCAAAACATCCCAGGCCCTGTTCCTGCGCCATCGACTTTCTGCCATGGAAGTTTGCGAACAAGGCAATATCGAGCGGTTACTGGGGTCGCGCCTGGGACATCTCGCCCGCGTCCTCCCGGTCATGCGCGCCAACCACCGGTCCAATCCGTTCTTTCGTGTTGATCTCTCATCGGTCGCGCCAATTTTTCCTGTCGATCGCCTCGAGTCATTGCCTGATCTAGGGGGCTTTGATGCCATCAGCGACGCCATGCTTCGCGCCACCATCCTGCGCGGGCGCGGAATTCCGAAGGCCGAGGAGGAGGAAAACGAATCTTTCCGTCTTCTCCGCGAGAATATCGTCGCTTCAATCCGCCCCATGCTCAAAGTACCGCGCAAGGTTACCATGGAGGACCAGATTGTGTGGGGACGCAGTCCTGTCCGGCTCGATCTGGCCGGCGGCTGGACCGACACACCGCCTTATTGCTTCAAGGAAGGTGGCAGCGTCGTGAATGCGGCAGTCGACATCAACGGCCAGCCGCCGATCCAAATATTTGTTCGTGTCGCCGCGGAACCTGTCATCGTCTTGCGTAGCATCGATCTCGGCGTGGAAAGCCGCGTGACGTGCTACGAAGATCTGGCTGCCTACAATCGTGCGGGTGATGCGTTCGCGCTCGCCCGGGCTGCCCTCTGCCTCGCCGGGTTTCATCCGGATTTCCAAAACGAAAAGAATTTACGAACCCTTCGAGAGATGCTCACGGCATTCGGGGGCGGACTGGAGATTTCGTTGTTGGCCGCCGTGCCTAAAGGCTCTGGCCTCGGAACAAGCAGCATCCTCGCGTCCACCTTGCTTGGCACTCTCTCCGATGCCTGCGGCCTGGGATGGGACCGCGGGGCGCTTGTCTCCCTCACCATGGCCCTCGAGCAAATGCTGACAACCTGCGGAGGATGGCAGGATCAAGTCGGAGGCATTCACCGCGGAATCAAACACATCGAAACACCGCCCGGCATAGCGCAGAATATTTCCCTGCGGTGGCTCCCGGAAAACGATCTTGGTGACGCGGCGAAATCAGGAGTGGCCTTGCTTTACTACACGGGCATCACCCGAATGGCCTCCGGCACTTTGAAGGAAATCGTGCGCGGCATGTTCCTCAATTCCTCCCACCATCTGCATATTCTTTCCGATATCCGCGCCAACGCCACCGAGACATTCGAGGCTATGCTCCGTGGAAAATGGGATGATCTCGCCGCCTGCGTCGGACGGAGTTGGCAACTCAACTGCCGTCTCGACCGTGGTACCGACCCGCCGGCGGTGCGCGAGATTTTTGGCCGCACCTCGGACTTTACCCTCGGAGCCAAGTTGCTCGGTGCGGGCGGGGGAGGATACGCCCTATTTCTCGCCAAAGATGAAGAGGCTGCGCGGCGCTTGCGGAGGACGCTGGATGATTCCCCGCCCAATCGAGGCGCTCGATTTGTCGATTTCTCGCTTTCCCCGACCGGCCTGCAAATCACGCGGAGCTGAAGTGGCTGCGTCATAGTGTTTCCTCCGGAGGCCGAGAAGCGTTACATTATCTCCTATGAATAATTTTCTCATCACCGGCGCGTCGAGCGGCATCGGCAGGGAGTTGGCTATACGCCTCGCCGCGCGCGGTGCAACACTGACGCTCAACGGCCGATCGGAAGCCAAACTCGCCGATGTTGCCAGCACCTGCACCGGCGCAGCCTCGGTTTCGATCGTCGCGGCTGACATCACCGCGCCGGGAGCTGCTGAATCCCTGCTCGCATCCGCGGTGCAGTCGATGGGCGCCATAGACTGTGTGATTCACTGCGCCGGTATAGGGCTGATCAAACCTGCGGCCGACACCACTGATGCCGAGTTCACCAAGATCGTGAATATCAACCTGCGGGGAACCTTCCTCGTCGCCCGCGAGTCGTGCCGGATCATGGCCGCGCAAAAACACGGGCTTTTTATCACGCTGCCCGGAATTCTCGGCAAGGCAGTGATGAAAAATGCCGCCGCCTACATCGCGAGCAAGTTCGGGGTGACCGGACTAATCAA
>JBAXCT010000117.1:0-6666 GCA_037141375.1 Chthoniobacterales bacterium
CCTCGGGAAAATGGGCAATGTGCGTGTTCGGCGGGTCGCAGGGCCACACCACGTCCGGACGCCCGTCGAGCGGATAACCGACCGAGTGGAGACACTTGACGAAAAAGCCGTTCGGCCCGAGCGCCTCGAGGACCCGGCGGCCGATGCGCGTCATGATGCGCATGTTGACGACAACGTAGGGCGAGTCCGTGATCTCCACGCCGATGCGCGCGATTTTCGAACCGACCGGCCCCATGCTGAAGGGGATGACATACATCGCCCGGCCGCGCATGCACCCGCGGTAAAGACCCGTAAGCTTGGCCCTCATGACCTCCGGATCCTCCCAGTTGTTGGTCGGGCCAGCGTCATCCTTTGATTTGCTGCAGATGAAGGTGCGCTTTTCCACGCGGGCGACATCGCGAGGATCGGAGCGGACCAGCAGGCAGTTCGGGCGCTTTTGTTCGTTGAGTCGGAGGGCGGAACCAGAATCAACCATGAGTTGGCGCAGGCCGCGATCCTCCTCCTCGGATCCGTCACACCACACAATGTGGTCCGGTCGGCACAACTCCCTGACTTCCTCGACCCATGCCAGAAGGGCTGCATTTTCAGTCGTTCTGTAGGACATGGCTGTCTTAAGAAGTCTGGAGCGATTCTCCGAGCTTGGCAACACCGGTTGCTTAACATTTTTCGAAAGCGCCAGAGGAAGACCTTGACTCATAATTTACGCACGAGCGGAAGCCCGCAGTTTTGGTCCATGATCAAAACCAAAGATCTGAAGAAGAACTCCGGGAGTAAGGACAAGGTGGACGGCGTGTCGTTCCGATGTCACCAAGGGGGAAATCCTCGGGTTTCTCGGGCCGAGTGGTGCAAGTAAATAGACCACCATGCGCATCGTCACCGGTTTCATGCCGCAGACTTCGGGAGAAGCGCTGGTGCGCGGATTCGACGTCGAGGAACAATCGTTCGAAGCCAAAAGGTTGGTCGGCCATCTGCCGGAGAACGCACCGTGCTCCAGCGATATGACGGCATCCGGTTTCTTGAAATTCTGCGGCGAGGCGCGCGGATTGCGCGGGGCCGGACTGAAGGATGGCGTGGACCGCGCCATCACCACCTGTTTCCTCGAACCGTTCGTTCACCCGAGCATCAACCCGCTTTCCAAGGGCTACCGCCACCAGACTGGGTCTGGCGCGAGCCCGTCAGGCTCACGAACGAATATTGAGCCTTACCGATTGCGTTTCGTTCGAGGTCATGTCGGAACGCGGTTACTCCAAGGTCATCGCTGATGACGAGCATCTCGGGAGGCTGGGCTATCGTTTGGCATCCGATAGCTACGAAATTGGAACAGGGTGCACGGAGGGGCTGCGGTGTGTCGCGCGGAGCAAGTGTCGCCTGCCATTCCGCAAGCGTCACTCCCGTAGAAAAGAAACACGCCGCCGGGTTCGGACCGCGGCGGCGTGCGTGAGTTGCGGTTGCTACCGCGTGATTTATTCGGAGTCTTTCTTCGGAGCGGTCTTTTTCTTGGCCGACTTCGGTTTTTCTTCCGTTGTCTCCGCGGGTGTCTCCGCGACCGCGGCGGAATCAACCCACTCGAGAATTGCCATGGGTGCAGCGTCGCTCTTGCGCGCCCCGATTTTCACGATGCGAGTGTAGCCGCCGGCACGGGAAGCCGAACGCGGAGCGATGTCCTCGAACAACTTCTTCACCGCATCCGCCTGGTGCAGATAAGCAATGGCCGTGCGGCGCGCGTGGAGCGTGCCTTTCTTTCCGAGCGTAACCATTTTTTCCGCCAGCGGACGGGTGGCCTTGGCTTTCGCCAGAGTCGTGCGGATGCGTTGGTGGATGATCAAGCTGCAGACCTGATTGGCCAGCAGCGCGTCACGATGGGCCTGCGATCGGCCGAGTTTGACAGTTTTATTCTGGTGCCTCATGGCTTACTTTTTCTTTTTGGCCTTGGTTTCTTCGTCCTCGGCTGGCGCTTCTGCGACGGGCTCGATGAGGCCGGGTTCGAATTTCTGACCGAGGCCCAGACCAAGCTCCTCGAGCTTGTCCTTGATCTCGTTGAGCGACTTCTTGCCGAAGTTGCGGTATTTCAGCATCTCGGCTTCCGACTTGAGGGCCAGCTGGCCGACCGTCGTGATATTCGCGTTGTTCAGGCAGTTCGCCGCGCGCACGCTCAACTCGATCTCGTTGACGCTCATGCCGAGCAGTTTGCGCATCTTGGCGTTCTCCTGACTGACCGCTTCCGGCGTTTGGTCGAACTCGACCTGCGTGTCGTCGTTGTTGACAAACACATCGAGGTGGTGACGAAGGATGGCCGAGGATTGGAGCAAGGCCTCCTCGGGCGTGAGGCGTCCGTCGGTCCAGATCTCGAGCACCAGCTTGTCATAGTCCGTGCGCTGGCCGACGCGGGTGTTTTCCACCGCATATTTCACGCGGGTGACCGGCGAGAAGATGGAGTCGATAGCGATGACACCGATGGCCTGATCGGCGGTCTTGTTCTCGTCTCCCGTGGAGAAGCCGCGCCCCTTGCGCACATTCATCTCGATGGAAAACTTCATTTTCTTGTCGAGCGTGGCGATGTGCTGCTTGGCATTGAGGACCTCGCACTTGTTGGTCGACTCGATGTCTTTGGCGGTGACGTCGCCTTCCTTGTTCACATGGAGCAGGACGCGATGCGTGTCGTGGTCGTGGGTGTTGAACTTGACCTGCTTGAGGTTGAGAATGATTTCGACCACATCCTCGACGACGCCGGGGATGGTCTGGAACTCATGGTTGACCCCTTCGATCTGGATCGAGGTGATGGCGGCGCCCTCCAGCGAAGAGAGAAGCACACGGCGCATGGAGTTGCCGACGGTGTGACCGTAACCGGCTTCAAATGGCTCCGCGGTGAACTTCGCGTAGGTGTCAGTGGCAGTCTTCTCGTCCTTGACGAGGGACTTGGGCATTTCGAAACGTCCGAGACGAACGGGCATGGTATTTTTAATGGATGAGTCGCCGGGTTACCCTTGGCGCGTATGACCCCGCCGACGAATCAGCGGGACCCAAGGACCTACGGCGCGGTTGGTGACGCGCTGGGATTGCACCTTAGACGAACTCCCCCCAGAGGCAAGGAAAAAGGGCGCCTCAGGCGGGAACTACCTCGGGCACAGGGGCTCCGGTCAGGGCAATTCCACCCTCCCCCAGCTTGGCCAAGCTCAGACCTGCCAGCGCCGGGATAGCCCCTGCCATCTCTGCAAAAACACCCTCCAGGGCCTGCGGGGTTTCCGCCCCGAGGGCACGGAGGAGATCGGAGAGAATTTCGAAGTCATCGCGCGCCTGACCTGGTGGTTGGGTCGCGCGGTTGAGGCGCTGGAGACGGCCTTTGATATTCACCATGGAACCGCGTTTTTCGGCAAAACCAGCACCGGGCAGCACCGCGGTGGCCGTCGCAGTGCCGATGTTGGGCAGGATATCCACGCAAACCAAGACTTCGAGATTGGCCAAGTCGGCCGCCCCCAGTCCGAGATGCTTAGGATCCTCGCCGAGGCAGATGAGCGCCTTCGCCTTGCCGTCGAGGACGGCCGCACCGATGTCGCGCAGCCTCGCGCCGGGCTGGTGCGTGAGGCCGAGCATCTTCGCTCCGTTGGTATTGGGGTTGCCGTCGTCGCAAACCAGGATGCCGTCCGATTCCTGCGCGCGCGGCACCACATCGTGCAGCGTGATCCCGAGGTGCCGTGCGAGGCGGCCGGCCAGCCAGAGTTCCTCGTTGGTCAGGCGGGCCGAGGCGAGTAGGGCTGTTTCGCCGCGCGGGACGGAAGAGAGTTTTTCGGCTATCCGGGCGATGGCGCGGGGCCAGGTGGAATTTTGCAACTGGCCGTTTTCGCGCAGCATCGGCGTGGCAAGACGATCCTCGCGATAGAGGTACCCGTAGTTCAGCCTCCCTTGGTCGCACATCCAGTAGGAATTGACCTCGTCGTTCTCCCGCGGGGTCTGGCGGATGATCCCGTTCTCCCGCGCGCCGATCAGTGTGTTGCAACCGGTGCCGCAGGACGTGCAGATGCTTTTCGTTTCACGCAGGAACCAGACGCGCATCTTGAAGCGGAAATCTTTGCTCGTCAGCGCGCCGACCGGGCAGATGTCGACCGTGTTCAGCGAGTAATTGCTGTCGAGACGCTGGCCCTCATGCACGGTCAGGGTGGTGTGGCTGCCGCGGTCCACAAAACCGAGCACATCGTCGTGCGCCACTTCCTGCATGAAGCGCACGCATCGCGAGCAGAGGATGCAGCGCTCGTCGTCGAGGACGATGTGCTTGCCAATGTCCTGCCGCTTGGGCTTCTTGACCTTCTCCTCGACGAAGTTCGATCCGCCATTGCCGAACTCGACCGCAAATTCCTGCAGGCGGCATTCGCCGGCCTTGTCGCAGATCGGACAGTCGAGCGGGTGATTGATGAGGAGAAATTCCATCACGCCCTTGCGGCAGTCCTCGACGAGCGGCGAATCCGTCTTCACGGCCATGCCCTCGGAAATTTCCAGCGCGCAGGAAATCTGCGGACGCGGGGACCAGGCGATCTCGGGACGGCCGTCGGCGGCAAGGACCGGCTGGCGGTTGGCGTCCATCTTGGGGGAACCGATCTCAATGAGGCACATGCGGCAGTTGCCCGGCGAGGTGAGAGCCGGATGGTAGCAGTAGTGCGGGATGAAATTGCCGTTCTCCATGCAGGCCTCGATGAGGCGTGTGCCCTTGGGAAACTGGCGCCATTCGCCGTTGATCTGGATGTTGACCATCGTGGTGCCGTTGCTGCCGTTTGCGCTCATTTTTAAGTGAAGAATGTCGGGAAAATTAACCCTGAGCATGACGCGATCCGGCTTGCGGGAAAAGGAGGAAGTGCGGAAGCCGCCACGCGCGCCGGTAGATCCGCCACTTTTTACCGCCACCGCTGCGCTCAGGAGGGGAAGATGATTTTGTAAGGGGGTGGAGCCGACCTTCGATCCGCAGCACGTGAGCGAACCAACCAGAACCCCGAACCTGACCACGCCCTCCAGACCTTTGTTCAGAACTTGATGCACACAACTCCAAGAGGCGCCACCAACGACAGCCGCACACCTCTCAGATCTCCGGTGGAAGCGCGATTTCTATGCGATTTCGAAGGCTGCGAAAATCTTCGAGGCTCAACGCATAGATTTTGTCAGCCCCACCCTTCCGAGCAGCTATCGCATACAGGAAGTCATGAAATGTGGCTACCGCGGACACCAATTCGACGGGCTTTGTCCAAGGTGTCCGTCCAAATTGCCGTGCTGCCGAGACGGCATGCCCCGAGGATCGACCATCCTCCGATTGAGGTGTTCCGGTTATCCCCGCAAGCGCATGCGGCTGGAGCGGAGGAGCGCATCGTGGATGGCGTGAAGGCGCGCGTGTTCAGCGCGGAGAAAACGCTGGCTGGCGCGTTTAAATTCCGCAATCGCATCGGGCCGGAAACTGCCGTCGAGGCACTACGGAGCTACGCGGAGCGAAAGAGGCGGCGGCTTGATCTCGTTCTGGATTATGCACGGGTCTGCCGTGTGGAGCGGATCATGCGCCCCTACCTGGAGGCACTTTCATGACCCGGCCCACGAACATCGGTGCCTCCGTTCACCAGCGGCTGAAGAATGCAGCGAAGGGCTCCGGACGCTCGTTCAACGATCTTGCGCAACGCTACCTCGGTTGCAGCGTGCGGGAGGTCCGCAACCTGCGCTACGCCGGACTGCCCACGATCAAGTTCCGCCACCCGATCCGATTCGAGCCCGAGGCGGTGAAGGTTTGGCTGCGCGCGCAGCTGTAGTCGCTACCGCCGATTCAAGATTCAACTGGTGGCACGATTGCAAACCACGCATCCGCCTCCTCCTCGGTGGCCAGCTCGCGATAGTGCCGGAAGATGATGTTGGGTGAATTCCCCCCCTCGAGCGCCACTTCATTGGCATTCTTGATCTTGGCGATGCGGTAGCTGATGAACGAATGGCGCAGCACGTTATGCGGCCCAAGCTGAGTTGGAACAGCAGCAAGGTCTTGCCGTTGCTTGCCGAAGTTCGGCACCTGCAGGGTCGATTGCTGGGGAGCATGGAGTCTCTGGGTTTTGATCTCAGAAACGAGGCAAACTTGGCTGCACTTACCGCCGATGTGATCAAATCCAGCGCGATCGAAGGAGAAACATTGAATGCGGACCAAGTGCGGTCGTCGATTGCCCGCAGGCTCGGCTTGGAATTCGCAGGCACCATCTCCGCCAGCCGCGATGTCGAAGGCGTCGTCGAGATGATGCTGGATGCGACGCAAAACTACTCCGCCCCACTAAGCAAGAAACGGCTGTGCGCGAGGCACGCATGTTTGTTTCCAACCGGACGCAGCAGCATGCGCAAAATCACGGTTGGTAAATGGCGATCCGTTGAAGCTGAGCCGATGCAAGTAGTCTCAGGTCCCATGAGGCGCGAGCGCGTCCACTTCAAGGTTCCTGCCGCCGATAGGCTCAAACGAGAAATGACCGCCTTTCTTAAATGGTTCGAGTCTGAACGGAAGATGGATCCCGTGTTGAAAGCCGCCGTGGCGCATTTCTGGTTCGTGACCATCCACCCGTTCGAGGATGGCAACGGAAGAATCGCCCGGGCCATTGCGGACATGGCACTCGCACGTGCCGAGGGCACAAAAGAGCGCTTCTACAGCATGTCCGCTCAAATCGA
>JBAXCT010000118.1:0-6666 GCA_037141375.1 Chthoniobacterales bacterium
TCCTACCTCGAAAAATTCGGGCCGCGTTTCCGCCGCACGGCGGCCGCGCGCTTTTTTCACCACGCCCGGCGCGGCGGGCTCGTCGAGCATACCGCACAGATGATGCGCTATGCCGTGGCCATCTGCGCGGCGAACACTTCGCTGCATCGCGACCTTTTGGTCGGCGGTGTCCTGTTCCACGACTGTGGCAAGCTGTGGGAAAACTGTGTGGAGGAGGAGGGGTTCAGCATGCCGTTCGACGAGCGGGGTGAACTGCTCGGTCACATCAACATCGGCATCGAACTGGTCAATTCGCTCTGGAAGTCGCTTCCGCTCGAGCAGTGGAAGGAGATGACGCCGGACAGCGAGGACGTGCGGCTCCATCTTCTGCATCTCATCGCTTCGCATCACGGCGAGCTCGAATTCGGTTCGCCCGTGCAACCGAAGACGCCCGAGGCCATCGCGCTGCATTACATCGACAACCTCGATGCGAAGCTCGAGATGCTCGTTCGCGGTTACGAGAGCTCCGCCCGGGTCGCCGACCGGGTTTACGACAAGGTGCGGCCGCTCAATGTGCGTCTCGTTGCGCCTTTGTCGGCTGGCGCATGAGGCGCGCGCTGCTCCGCGCCGCAGCCGCTCTGGTCTTGGGTTGCTGCGTCCTTGATGCGCAGAGCACCACCCCGGTGGATCCATCCCCCCCGCGGGCCGAAGCGGTTAGCCCGGAGCCACCCGGGGCCATCCCTTCTCCCGTTCCCACCAGCCCGAAATCTGCCGTCTACTTCGCCCTGCTGCCCGCTTCCGTGGAAGGCGGCGAGGTGAGGGAGGGCATGGTTGGACGAATGGTCGATGCGGTGGTTATGTCCGTGGCGGGCAAGAGTGACATCGCTTCGGCCTGGCGCGTCTTCGTGAAACCTAACGAGCGCATCGGCATCAAGGTGTCGGCTTCCGGTGCGCCGGTTTCCTCCACGCATGCTGCCGTGGTCGGAGCAGTGGCCAGAGGGCTCTTGGCAGCCGGAGTTTCCGTCGCGAACATCGTCATTTGGGACCGTCTCGAGCGTGATCTGCAGCACGCAGGCTATGAACGATTGGAACGAAAATACCGGGTCATTGGCACCGATCAGGCCGGCGGCTACGACGAAAAAGCGAAATTTACCGCGGCCGTCATGGGACAACTCATCGATGGCGACCGTGATTTCAGCGCGAAGCGCGACAGCCCGGGGAGCAGCAGGAGTTATCTCTCTTCCGTGCTCACGCAAGAGGTCGACAAGGTCGTCCACATCCCGGCGCTGACCGCCAGCGTTTTTTCCGGGGTGCATGGCGCACTGGCCGGCATGGTGCTGGACAATCTCGACAACTGGCGGCGCCTGGCCAGGTCACCTCACTATGGTGATCCCTACCTTCCGGAACTTTACGCGGATCCTCGCATCGGCGGCAAAGTCGTGCTGACCATCCTCGATGCCCTGCGTCCGCAATACGAGGGCGGCCCGTTTTCCGCCGCGCAATTTTCGGAAAACTACGGAGCCATCTTCGGTTCGCGCGATCCGGTGGCGATCGATGCCATCGGCCTGCGACTGCTCGATGATTTCCGCAAGGAGGCGAAGCTCGAATCGCTTGCCAAAAGAACGCCGTGGTTGGAGTCGGCGGAATTCCTCGGCCTCGGCGCGGCGGCCGAGAACCGCATTGATTTGTTGCGCACCGGGTTGCAGGGAGAAGTGCAGATGGGGCGTCCATGAACACAGAGGAAATTCTGCGCCGCACCTCGCGTTCGTTTTACCTTACGCTGCGCCTCTTGCCGCACGCGATGCGCGGTGATGCATCGCTCGGCTATTTGCTGGCGAGGGCCATGGACACCATCGCGGATACCCCCGGTCGCAGCTTGGCGCAGCGTGCGGACATCCTCCACGCCGCCGCCGCGTCGCTGGGGGCGCCGGCCATTCCCGCTTACGATGCTGCTGCTTGGTCCGACGTGCCGCGCGACCTGGCGGAACGGTATCTACTCGCCGGCCTTCCCTCTCTCTGGCACCGCATGGCGGAGCGTCCCTCCCCTGCGCGTGCACGTTTGTCCGGGGTTCTGCGCTGCATTCTTGAGGGGCAAATTTTCGACCTCGAGCGTTTTGGCCCCGGAGCGTCACCGCTGGCCGAGGCCGAACTCGAGCGCTACACCTTTTTGGTGGCGGGGAGCGTCGGGGAATTCTGGACCGACTTGGCCGCGGCGGAATTGCCGCGGTTTTCGGCCGACCCACAGGATGTCATGCGCGCCCGTGGTCGGCGCTACGGGCAGGCCTTGCAGTTGGTAAACATCCTCCGCGACCGGCGCATGGACGAAGCGATGGGCCGCGTTTATGTGAGCGGTGACGATACGGCCCGCTGGGCTCTGCAGGCCCGGGAGTGGCTGGGGGAAGCCGGTCCTTACTGCCAATCTCTCTGCTCCGGGCGCCTGCGCTACGCGACGCTGCTGCCGGCATTGCTCGGCTGGCGCACCTTGTCGATTGATGCCTCGTACGCACCCGGCGAACTCACGCCGATGAAGGTATCGCGGCCGGAGGTGCGCCGCTGGATGCGTCGAGCCCTGCCTGTCTGGTGGTCCCGCGCGGCCGTTGCGCGACTCGTTCGCGAGGCCGCGGCCTGAGGCCCGCTCAGAGCACGACGAGCAGAACGGCGAGGAGGATAAGCACGCCGCCAGCCAACCGCGCCACGAGTGTCCTTGGATCGCGAGTCCCCTCGGCCACCCCAAGGTGATGCGCGACAAGAGCGACCAGCACGAGGCTCCACAATCCGCGTGAGCTGTACACAACGTTCACGGCGATGGCGTCGCCCGACCAACCGATGGACCCGACCACTCCCGCGGACTGCGCTGCCAGCAGGATGATCCCGGCCGAACCCCAGCGCCATGCTCCAGCCCTCGCCGCGCCCAACCGGGCCAGGTGTGGCACGAGGAGCGGTAGCGAAATCAGTGCCACCGTGCCGAACATCAGCGGCAGGAAGAGCGCCATCCCGGTCCGCGCTGCAACTTGTTGCACAAGCAGATCGGCGGAGGCGAAGGACAGGGCTGCGAAAAGTGCCCATCCCAGCGTTACCCACGGACGGGAGGTATGGTGGCGTGGGCCTTGATGGAGGAGAATCACGCCAACCATGGTCAAAACGACGGCAATCCACAAATCCGGATCGGGATTCTTGGCCGGAAGCGCCAGACTGAGCAGCGCAACGAAAACAACTTTGGTAGCTAGCGCAGGCGTGGCGATCGAGACATCGCCCGTATGGAGCGATCGGAAGGTGCCGACCTGACCGAGGAAAAACAAAGCGCCGGCTGCGATGGCCCAAGGCACGCCCGATATGTGCCAGAAGCCGTCACCAAAAAACAGCATCGGAGCGAAAGACAAGCCCATAGCAATATTGCTTAAATACGTTATGGCCCAGCTACTTGCGCCGCGGGACATGGCCAGCTTGAGAAAGAGCACCGCGATCGCGTAGACCAGCGCGCTGGTCAGTGGCAGCAGGAGGTAGAAGCGGCTACTCAAAAGAACTTATAGTTTAAGCTGACCGATCCTTCGGGGCGAGTCCCGGCTTCCGTGACGGTTTTGTCACATTTGAGTTCGCGATCGGGGCTTTCCCGAATGTAGTGTTGCGGGCAGCATCAAATTTCCTATGTGCACACCTAAGACTCTTTTGCTGGGAGCCTTGCTCGTTGCCTTCGGCATCGCTCAAGCTCAGGCCCAGCAAATCGCTGGCGCTGGGGCAACTTTCCCCGCACCGCTCTACCAGCGCTGGGGTGTCGAGTACAACAAGCAGGTGCCGTCCGTCCAAGTGAACTACCAGTCTGTCGGCAGCGGAGCCGGAGTCAAAAATTTCCTCCAAGGCGTGGTGGATTTCGGGGCGAGTGATGCGGCCATGACCGATGAAGAGATCGCCAAGGCGCCGCACGGTGCGGTCATGATCCCCGCGACCGCGGGCAGTGTGGTTCTCGCCTACAACCTCCCGGGGTTGACGAATCTCCGCGTGAGTCGGGCCGCCTTGGTCGGAATTTTCCTCGGCACAATTAAGCAGTGGAATGACGCCTCGCTCGTCGCCTGCAACCCCGGCACCACTCTGCCCGACACGCCTATCAATGTCGCCTATCGCTCGGACGGCAGCGGCACCACCTTCGTCTTCACGCAGCACCTTGCGGCGATCAGTCCGGAGTTCGACGAGCAGGTTGGGGTCGACAAGTCGGTCACTTGGCCCGCCGGTGTGGGCGGCAAGGGTAACGAGGGTGTCACGGCGTTGGTCAAACAGGCCCCCGGCACGATCGGCTACGTCGAATACGGCTACGCCGAGCAGAACGCACTCGACTGCGCCGCGCTGGAAAACAAATCCGGGCAATTTGTCGTGCCATCGCTTGAGAGCGGCGCGGCGGCTCTCGCTGCGGTCATTTTGCCCGATAACCTGCGCGCGTGGCCGGTCGATCCAGAATCGCCCGACGCCTACCCGATTACGAGTTTCACCTGGTTGCTCCTCTCGAAGAAATATGACGATGCAGTGAAGCTCAAAGCTCTCAAGGATTTCGTGACCTTCGGCCTGACCGAGGGGCAGTCCTTCGCTCGGCAGCTTGGCTACATCCCTCTGCCCGAATCCGTTGTCGCAAAGGCCAACGCTGCCCTCGGCACTGTCGAGTAGGCTGGTTTCTCCCATGCCGTCCAGTGCCAACCCCGCCGGACTGCTGCCTTCGGCACCCGAGCGCAAAGGGTCTGATTATTTTCTGCTGCTCTGCCGTGCTGCCGCCGTCCTTGCGGTCCTGGTGCTGGGGTGGATCTTTTGGGAAATTTTCCGCGAGGCCAAACCGGCATTGGGCAAATTCGGGTTCGGTTTTCTCACCAGTGCGAGCTGGCAACCGAACCGCGACCGCTATGGCGTGCTGCCTTTTCTCGTCGGCACCTCGGCCACCGCGCTCATCGCGCTTGTCCTCGCGCTGCCGCCCGGATTGGCCATCGCCATTTTCTTGAGCGAGGATTTTCTGCCCCGGCCCGCGCGGCAATTCGTCCGATTCGTTGTCGAGTTGCTCGCCGCCATCCCCAGCGTGGTCTACGGCCTCTGGGGAATTTTTGTCATCATACCTATCATCCAACCGGTTGGCGCATGGACTTCGGAGCACTTCGGACAAATTCCGCTGCTGGCCGGTCCGGCCTACGGCAACTCCATGCTCACCGCCGGCGTTGTGCTTGCGCTGATGGTCCTTCCCACCATCACCGCCATCGCCCGCTCGTCGCTCGTCGCCGTGCCGCGCAGCTTGCGTGAAGGTGCCTATGCGCTAGGCGCCACACGGTGGGAGGTGATCCTCGGCGTGATTCTCCCCACCGCAGCGCCCGGGGTGGTCGCTGCGACCATTCTCGCCCTCGGGCGTGCCATGGGCGAGACAATGGCTGTGGCCATGCTCATCGGCAACAGTCCGCGTCTGTCGTGGTCAATCTTCGCCCCGTCGGGCACGCTGGCCAGCCTGCTGGCCAACCAGTTCGGCGAGGCCGAGGGCATGCAGGTCAGCGCGCTCATGTATGCCGCGCTCGTCTTGGTCGCGCTGACCCTCGCCGTGAATTTTATCGGTGAGGCCGTGCTGCGCTACATGCAGAAGAGGACCGAGGGCATCCACTAACCCACATGGACAACCCTCTCACCCATTCAGCGAATTTCTTCGAAGACGGATCGATCGAGTCGAGCAAGATCGTCAGTCGCTCTCTCGGCAACCGTGTGCTCACGTTCGTGTGTATCGCATTATCCTTCGTCGCTTTCGTGCCTTTGGCCTCGATCCTTTATCTCGTGGTGAAGAACGGCCTCCCTTTGCTTGACTGGTCGGTCTTCCAGACTTTGCCTCCGGCCGCGGGCATGACGGGCGGCGGTTTCGGCAATGCCGTCATCGGCACTCTCGTCATGGTTGGACTCGGCCTGGCTCTCTCCGCGCCGCCGGGTATCCTCGCAGCAATTTATATTTGTGAGTACCATCCGAAGGGTCGCCTCGCCGGCACGGTGCGCTTCGTCGCCAAGCTCCTTACCGGTATTCCCTCGATCATCTGCGGCGTCTTTGCCTTCGCCGCAGTGGTGCTCTCCACCGGAAATTTTTCCGCCTTCGCCGGTGGCGTCTCACTGGCCGTACTCATGCTGCCCACAATTTTGCTCACTGCCGAGCAGGCGCTGCTTGGGGTGCAGAAGGCCTATCGCGAGGCCTCCTACGGACTCGGCGCGACGCGGTTCCAAACCATCATGCGCGTCGTACTTCCAGATGCCATGCCGGCCATCATGACCGGCGTGATGTTGGCCGTAGCCCGCGCTGCTGGAGAGACTGCTCCGCTCATCTTCACCGCCCTCTTCAGCCAGTTCTGGTCCAAATCCCTCATGGAGCCCACGGCTTCGCTTTCCGTGCTTATCTACAATTTTTCCACCATGCCTTTCGAGCATCAGGTAAAAATGGCTTGGACGGCATCCTTGGTGCTGGTTTTTCTAGTGACTGTGACCAACATAACGGCCCAGCTGGTTTTCAGCAAAAAGCACGCGTGATGATCGTAGAACCCATGAGCGAAGAACCCCAGATTGTGGTCCGGCCTGAAGCGGACGGCGCGGTGGAGAACGAAGGACAGCGGACAGGCCGCCCGGATCTCATCACCGTGCGCGACTTCAACTTTTTCTACGGCCGCAAGCAGGCGCTGCAGGAGATCTCGCTCG
>JBAXCT010000119.1:0-6605 GCA_037141375.1 Chthoniobacterales bacterium
CGGACAGCAACGGCAAGACCTTGCTGCTGTCCCAACGCAACTTGGGCCACGCTGGCCTCTGGTGGATATAGGGCATAATCTCCGCTAAATATGCGGCGAATATGGCGCCCATTCACCGCAGGGGCAAGAAATCCCTGACTCCGCCGCGGTGAGTGCGGGCTGCCGGCTGCAACCACGCGAAGCGGCGGCTCGGGTTCACCGTGTAGCCGCCGGAGGCGGACTAATCTAATTTTTCGATATCCGGCAGCACCCAGGAACGGTCGAAGTAGGGCTGGGTCGGACCGTAGAGTCGGAAGTAGGTGAACCAGCCTTTGCCGGGGATGGTTTTGATCCAGTTTGATTCGGGTTTGCCCTCGGGCACCGCCGGACCGAAGTAGAGATCGACCGAACCATCGGCATTTTTCACGATGTTGTCGCGCGAGGAGCGGTCGGGATTTATCCCCGTGTCGACAAAGCAGCGGGTCTCGTTGTCATAGACTGTGAAGGACCAGAACTGCGCGACCGGAGCATTGGGCGGCACGTGGAGTTTGTAGGTCTTCGCACCATCGAGCCAGCGGCCCTCGGAGTCCTTGGATGATTCGAGGTAAACCTGACCGGCGCCGACGGTGCGGCCCATCATACCCACAGACACGCCGACCGCTTCGTAGAACCACGAGGTGCGCTCGTCGAGTTGCGTATGGGTCGGTGTCTCCTGCGATGTTTCTTCGAGAAAGAGCGAAATTTCCCACTGCTTGCCCGGCCAGACTTTCACGCCTTCGAAGCGCTTGTCGAAACCGATGGTCCGCGCCATGACCTCGCCGGTTAGTGCGGCGTCGACGAGCAGTTTCTTCTGCCGCTCGTCGGGACGGAAGGGCTTGCCCTTTTCGATACCCAGAGGTTGGAGCATGCCGAGCATGATGCGATCGCGGTCCAGCACGGGTTCCTCGTTGATGATTTTGGACAGACCCTCCCAGTACGCGAGGCCGCGCGGTTGTTCGCCGCTCCATTTGCGACCGTCCGGCGAAATGTGCCGCGCCGCGGGCGGATTCTCCCGCTCGCTGTAAGGATAAATGCGAAGCGCAGCAATGGTCGCCTTGGCTTTCTCCGGATCCGGATCGAGCGCACGATGCCCCGACCAGATATTGACCGTGGGCGATTGCACCACGTAGTAACCCTCCGGTTTGATCGGCTCATCGCCGGGTCCCAGCACGAGATACTTTCCTCCGGCGCCCCTGTCGGGACCGGTCTGCCCGCAATCGGTGAGCGGCCGCTGCCAGAAGTCGACAATCCCGCCCGCCACCGCGCCGGGCGGGACTTCGATGACCAGCGGTCCGGTATCCTTCATGTTGGGGAAGGACATCACGTAGGGAGTCGTGGCATTGGCCGTGAGAAGGCCGAGCTTGTCCCGGAAGGTCAGGTAATCAACGTAATCCAAATTCCCGGCGCCGAACTTGTCGTGATGTTCCTGCTGCCATTGATGCATGGCCATGAGCGGCAACGCCCACAGGTAGGCTTGGCAGGCCCGCTGGAAATCGATGTCGTCGTAAATCTTCTTCGCTGTCTCGCTGGTCGGATAACCGTTTTCCAATTCGAGTTTTCCCAAACGCGATTCCACACTGCCTGTAGTGGGGAGTTGCTGCGCGAAGCCGCGGCACAAGAGCGCGGCGAAGAGCACGGGAACGAGGCGTTTGGTTTTCATAGGATGCAAGTGTCCGGGAGCCGGGGGTTTATTTCATTTTCTCGATATCGCCCGGCTTCCATGTGCGGTTGAGAGCCCCCTCGCCCGGTCCGTAGAGCCGCAAAATGGCGAAGTAACCTCTGCCCATAACCGTAGCGAGCCAGTTGTCCTCTTTTCCTTCCGGCGGTTTAGGCCCGAAGAAAATTTCCGTGCTGCCGTCCGGATTCGCGACCGGTTTGTCGCGCGAGCCGAGCGAGGGGAACGGCTGTCCGTTGGCGAGGCCTGATCCGTTTTCCGCCTCGTAGAGCGTGACCGACCAGAAATTGCCCGCGGGGATATTCGGCGGCAGCACGAGACGGTAGTTGCTCCCGCCAGAGAGTGCGTCTCCCTCGCTATCGGTGAAAGCGATCATGTACATCGCGCCCTTGCCGGGGATCTGGGACACCATGCCGGGACTCACCGAGTAGTAGTTACTGAAAAACCAAATGCGCGCGTCGAGATCGAGATAGCCGCCCGCGAGATTTTTCCACGCCAGATCCATGAAGGGCTTCGAATTGTCCGGCGTAATGTCGGAGAGCGGATTGATCCAGCGTCGGTCGGGATAAATACGCAACGAGCGACCGCCCAGATTTTCTTCGAAGGCCACGACGCGGCTCGTCTTGTAGCCCGTCTTGGCCGCGCGATCGAGAATGGCGCGCGTCTTTTCATCGGGAGCGAAGGGCTGACCTTTGACGATGCCGATCGCGGCCAGCATGCCGAGTCCGTCGGCATCGGCCAGATCTGCGCCCTCGCTGTCGGCCAAGCGCTTGAGCTGTTCGAAAGCCCGTCCGTCACTCATCGGTAACATGTCGACCGCCACACCGGAAGCATCGGGAAAGACCATCGCCTTGGCGTTTGCTTTGTCATTCAGCGGATAAATCTTCGACTGCTCGATCAGCGAAACGGCCGGAGCGAGATTCTGCGGATCCTGATAGAACGCACGGAGGAAGATGAACACGTTGCGCGTCTGCGAGCGGTAAACGAAATGCCCCTCCGGCACGTCGCCTTGATAACCGTGCGGCAGGAGGAGAAATTTTCCGCCCTTGCCGGCATCCGGCCCCGGCAGCCCCACGTCGCCGGCGAATTTCCCGCCATCGACCGGAATCGGCCGCTGCCAGAAATCGAGCAGGATGCCCTGAAGTCCGGGTGGCGCCTCGAAGACGATCGGGCCGTCCTTGCCGAGATCGACGTAGCCCATGGCGTAAATGACGTCGGAGTTTGGCGTGGTCACGAGCGTCTTGGCATCGAGACGTTTTTTCCACACCGGCAGAACGTTGCAGCCAGCACCGAAAGTTTTTTCCGAGCCTTCCTTCATGCCCAGCGTATTGATCAGCGGCAAAGCCCAAAGGTAGGCCTGCGTCGCGCGCTGGAAGAGCAGTTCTTCGCGCAACATCTGTGCCGATTCGGCCGTGGGACGATTCTCCTCGAACTTGGCATTCGCCAATTCGTCGAAGCGCGCATTCTGTCCTTGGGACATGACAGGGCCACCTACGGCGAACGCAGCCAAAAGAACGGTGAATATGTGGCGTGGGAATGTGGACTTCATGGGAGTTGTTAGCGGGAGTTGTGAGGCGGGAGAATGACAGACAATACCTTCGCTCCGAAAGCGCGGACGGCCCGGTATTCGCCGTTTAGTCTTTTTCTGCATATCGGAAAAACGCGCGTGCGATGGGTCTTTGATGCAGGTTGTAAGGCTTCACAGCCGAAAGTTGGCGCCGGAGACAAGGTTGGTGGATAGCATGGAGAGTAACGCCCGCAAACAATTTACGAACACCCGCTATGGCGATCGCCGCAAGCGCATTACCCGGCGGACCTAACGTGACAATTTCAGGTGCATTGTCATGCCCGCGCTCTACGTTATCGGTATTCTTGGCGTGGTTGCGTTCTGTGCTACTGCGATCTGCGCCGAGGTTGCCGACGGTGAAATCTCACTTTTTTTCCCCATTGCGGTCGGGCCGGCGCTTTTGATCGTCGTGATGGAAACATACAGACTAGTGCGCGGGCATCACAGCGAAGCCCTGGAGGAGCCGTGAACAGACAGACTCAAAGCAGGCGCCACGCTATAGTCCGCGTCTTTGTGTGGGCTGTCATCATGATGGCGACAGCCGTCTTCTGGATCGCTGCCGCCACCGGTCTGTTTGCTTGTATCCGCTGATCCGCGATAGGATGAGTGCGCCGGAGGAGTGGTTTGGTCCGATTTTGCATAGCTTATGCCGACACGGATAAATTGCCGAATTGCAGACAGGACCTGAATAGTGCAGTTTTTGTGAGGGTATCGGACCCAATCTCTCCGTGGCAAAAGGTAACCAAATTGGCAACCAAGTCGTCAGCGGCTCGATCCAGCGCCACGCCGTCGAAGAGGTGGCCGCGCCGTTGAGGAACTACTTCTCCCTGGATATCCACCAACTGCGACCGGGATCCTATCCGAGTCGTCTCGACTTCGTTGCCTCGAGCGGCGCGATCGTTTACCGCGAGGACTATCCACGGGCCACACGTATCGTCGGTGAACTCATCGGCGGACGTTTCGGCGTGGGCATCAAACTGGGCAAGGTTGACGGAACCTTCGCCGGCGAGAAAGTGGCGCGGCAGTCGGTGCCCTCTGCCATGAGCGGAGAGCAGATCGATTTCACCGGACAGAGCGGCTACCGCCAAATGGTCATGGTGGTAGACCATGCAAAACTTTTTACCTTGGCTGAAGCCGCACGCGTCGCCCCTCGCATCCTGCAGGGACTTAAACCGGGGCGGCAAGGCATGACACTCTCGACCAAACCAAATGCTGCTGCGTGCATCGCCGAGACTTTCGGCAAAATGCTCGATCGCGCCGCTGCCGGACAAATCGAGGCGGATCAGGGCAACTTCGAGGATCTGGTCCATGACGCCCTGCTTTCCCTCGTCGATCATACCGACTTTTGCTACGGACGACCGCCGGTTGCGGTGATTGTCCGGCGCGCCACGGAATTGGTTGAGGCGACTTTTTCCGGTGCACCGCCCATGAATGTTCTGGCGGCCCGCATGAATTTGAGCCCGCGCACGCTGCAAAAGGCTTTCGTTTCGGTCACCGGCATGGGACCTCACCTGTATTTCCGCCAGTGCGCCCTCAACCGCGCGCGGGAGGCACTACTAAAAGCACACCCGGCTGAAGACAAAGTCACGGCCATCGCTGCAGACCTCGGCTTCACCGAGATGGGAAGATTCTCCGTCCGGTATCGCGAATTATTCGACGAGAGCCCCTCGCAGACACTCGCGCGCCATCCGCGTTGCATCGTGGCCATTCCCGGGTAAGGGAAGGCACCGCAGTGGAAAATAGCGATTACGTCGTCGAAGACGGCGACATCATCGAGTTCGGGTTCAATGTCTGAGCGCGGAACTACGCGATCAGGTTGCGGCCGGCTAATCCGAACGCTGCGCACGCTTCCAGCATGTTCCGGTCGTTCGTGAAGATTTCGTCGAATCCATTCTCCGCTGCGCAGGAAAGATGCATTGCGTCCGCCGCTCGCAGAAAAACTTTTGCCGATAAGTCATCATAGCGCTTCTGCGCCAAAGTCAAAATCGGTGGAGTCAGCGGCAGCCAGGTCCACAGTCCTTGATCCAAGTCGGATGCGAACTGGCGCATGACAACGCCGTATTGGCGCGCGTTGAGCCGTTTTTCCCGCAGATGACGGTGAAAAACAGCAGCAAGTTCCACCTTTCCGATTTCGCAGCAGGCGATGCGCCCGGCTTCACGCGCATGTTCCCGAACCGGCTCGCCTCCCGGTTCGCGCAAGTAGCACTTGGCCAGATAAGCTGTGTCGTAATAGGTCAGCGCCGATCCTCCTCGAGCAGACGCGCCGAATCGACGGACAATTCGGGCAGGCGGTCGAATCCGCGTACGAGCTTCCGTTGCGAAAAATCGATCCCCGGCTCGTCCTCGGCCGGCAAAAGGCGCGCCGCCGGCCGCCCGCGATCGAGAACGAGCAGGCCGCATTTACCGCGCGCCGCGGCGCGGACCCACTGCCCAGTCTTCATGTGCAACTCCCGGATCGTGATCGTCGTCATATGTGCACATTGTGTCACATTGGGCGGCGCGTCAAGCGCGCCGCTAAATACCGAACACGTCACCCGTTACAACAGGGCGCGAAACTGCGACCTGTTGTCTGACTCCTCCCACCTGCTCCGCCGGTGAACCGCGGACGAAGCAGCTGTGCACTTCGAATACTGGATAGACACGGCGAAAACCGATGCGGCGGTTACGCTATGCTGTTTCGACTGATTTAACTGCGTGGGCGTCGCCGGACAGCTCGGCCATCGCACCTGCCTTGGCAGACCATCATTTGAGATTCGAGGGCACGGTCGAACGAAGGCGCCTGGCCGTGAACCGGACCATGGCGCCCAGGCTTTTCATCCGGTTGCCGGCATCGCAACAGTGAAGAGAGCCCGGAGGCAGACACCGCCCATCCGACCCGTCAGATCGTCCGGCAGAACTGCTCGATACGATCGAGGCCGGTCTTGATGGTCTCGAGATCGGTCGCGTAGCTGAGGCGCACGGTATGGTCGTCGCCGAAGGCGATGCCCGGAACCACGGCGACTTCGGCTTTGCTGAGCAGGCGGTCGGCGAAGTTGGTCGAACTGAGGCCGAACTTCGCGACGTTGGCCAACATGTAGAAGGCGCCGAGAGGTTTGACTGCAGTCATGTTCGGGATGGCAGCGAGACGCTCATACATGTATTCGCGGCGGATATTGAACTCATCGCGCATGTCGGTGACGCACTGCTGCGAACCTTTGAGCGCGGCGAGCGCGCCTTTTTGCGCGAAGGAATTCGGGCCGGACGTGCTGTGGCTCTGCAGGGAGTCGATCACCTTGGCGATCTCCTCGGGCGCGCCGAGGTAGCCGAGGCGCCATCCGGTCATGGCATAGGCCTTGCTGAATCCGT
>JBAXCT010000120.1:0-6560 GCA_037141375.1 Chthoniobacterales bacterium
TCTTCATAACGGAAAGGCAATCAGAGCCTTCACGCTACTGCAAGGCCAATCTCAGGCTTGGTCTTCCTTCGCCTCCGATGCCTTGAGCATGGCAGAGCGGAGGTTGCCTTCGATCCGGCCATCGTAAAGGGCTTTCCCGATAATCGCCCCGGAAAGATTTTCTAAACCTGCCAGATGGACGAGATCCATCGCCGATGATACCCCCCCGCTCGCGATCACGGGGCAAGTTGCGACTTGCACCACCGCAGCCATGGCACCGAGATTCGGTCCCTGCAACATTCCGTCCGTGGCGATGTCCGTATAAATGACCGCCCCCACGCCGAGGGATGCTACCTCGGCGGCAAATTGGAGCGCATCTATTCCTGTCGACTCGGTCCAACCTTTCACTGCAACCCGCCCATCACGCGCATCGATGCCGACAGCGATTTTCTGCCCGCCGAACCGGGCGATGGCTTCGGCTACAAAATCGATATTTTCCGCCGCCTTGGTTCCGATGACAACACGCTGCACCCCCGCGTCAAGGGCGCATGCGATGGCCGCCTCGCTGCGCATGCCGCCGCCCAACTGCACGGGAATATCTACAGATTGCACGATCGAGCGGACACTCTCCAGATTCGATTGCTCTCCGGAGAAAGCCGCGTCGAGATCGACCACGTGCAACCAGTCACCGCCGCGCGCGCGCCATTCCCGAGCGATCGCGGCAGGGTTGTCGGAGTAAACGGTCTTCTCCTCTGCACGACCCTGTTTCAGGCGGACCACCTGACCTTTCATCAAATCAATGGCGGGATAGAGCAGCATGAATCAATCTTCCTCGCGCAGCGAACCGACAAACTTGCTCAAGATGTTCAGACCGGTTAACTGGCTTTTTTCGGGATGAAACTGGACGCCGTGCACATTGCCCTCTGCCGATGCTGCGGCGAAGTCAGCCCCGTAGGTGCAGCGGGCTGTCACGATGCTTTGGTCTTGCGGTGCGGGGTAATAGGAGTGGACAAAAAACACATAAGGCTGCGCTGGTAGTCCCGCAAAGATTCCGTCCGGTCGCTCCCACCTCAGGCTGTTCCAACCCATGTGCGGCACCTTCCGCTGGGGTGCCGAGGCGAACCTCACCACGCGGCCGGGCCAATGACCGAGACCCTTGGTGCCCGGCGATTCCTCGCTCGACTCGAAAAGAATCTGGTAGCCGAGGCAGATGCCCAAATAGGGACGTCCGCTTTGCAGCCATTCGCGCAGCGACGGCGTAAAGCCGCGTTCCTTGAGGCTGGCAGCACAATCTCCGAACGATCCTACGCCGGGCAAAACAATGGCCTCGCACCCGGCGATCATATCCGGTCGTGCGCATCGCACGGAATCCGCCCCGACCGCCTGCAGCGCTTTCTCCACGCTGCGCAGATTGCCGCTGCCGTAGTCGACCACGGCCACACGCGGGCGGGTGGCCGCTTCGTTGCGGAGGCTGGCCATCGCCTCAGAGCTGACCCTTGGTGCTCGGCACACCCTGCACGCGCGGATCGATGCGCGTGGCTTGGTCAAGCGCCCGTGCCAGACCTTTGAAAACCGCCTCGGCCATGTGGTGCGAGTCGCGTCCGTCGAGCAGCGCGACATGAAGATTCAATCCGCCCTGCACGCTGAATGCGCGCAAAAATTCCTCGAGGAGCTGAAAAGGAAAATTTTCGATCGGGCCGGCTTCGTCCGGAGCTTCGTAGGCAAGGTAGGGGCGACCCCCGCAGTCCAGAGCAATCCGGGCAAGCGCGTCATCCATCGGCAGCAGGCACCATCCGTAACGGGTCAGTCCCTTTTTGTCCCCGAGGGCGACGCGCAAAGCCTCGCCTAGGGCGAGACCGACATCCTCCACGGTGTGGTGCGCATCCACTTCAAGGTCGCCCTTGGCCTGCAGTTCGAGATCGAACAACCCGTGCTTTGCGAAGAGCACCAGCATGTGATCGAAAAAACCGATACCCGTCTGGATCTTCGACTCGCCGCTGCCATCAAGATCCAACCGCAGGCGAATATCGGTTTCCTTGGTCGTGCGGTGAATTTTCGCTTCGCGCTTCATCATCATGAATTTTCTACGGAGCAGTCTTTTCGGCGGGGGGCGGGGCGGATGTTGGCGTTGGCGTCGGTTTCACGAGTGATGCTTCCACGGTCTGCTTGAGCGCGCCCAACGGCGCATAGGTGGGCCAGAGTTTCTGAGCTTCCGCTAGGCTCTCCTTGGCGGCCTCCCCATTCCCGGCCGCAACCTGATCCGCCGCTTGCTTGGCTGCTGCGATCGCGGACTTCATGGCGGCGGTGTCGATTTTGGCTAGGCGGGCATTCTCGGCGGTTGCCGTGGCGGATAATTCGCTGAGAACTTTTTCGTCGGGGAAGAGGGGGATCCATTTTACTCCGCTCTGTTTGGCTACGTCCACCCGAGCCTTTATCGCTTCCTGTTCCTGTGTGATTCCCCTCTGGATGAGAGCCCGATTGTCTTCCCGGGCCAGCGCCAAGCCCTGCTTCTGCTCGGCTTGATGCTGACGCAGTCTCGTTTGCGCGATCGGAACCTCCTTCTGCAGGTCGACGATGCGGAGACGTGCTATCTCGACCGCCTCTGGATAGGCGGAGAAAGTGCTGTATTGCTTCTCGATCTTTTCAAAAATGGCCAGCGCCTCAGAAAAGTTTGTTGTCTTCTTCATCAGGCCGAGTTGCACCTTGGCGTCGATTTCCCCGGGATGCGTCGCCGCATCCTCGGAGGAGAACCATTGCCCGTCGGCCTTGATGTCGCCGCCGATGACCCGTTTTTTCTCGGCCTCGAGTTGGGCAATCAGCTTGCGCGTCTCCGACGTATGCTTGCTGTAGGCATACTCTTTGAGGAACGGGCGCAGGCGTGTTTCCAGGATATTGTCGTAAACAGCGGCATCCTTGGCCGTCATCGGCGGCAGATCTTTGCTGGCTTTGGCGAAGGCTATGTCATCCGGCGCGGATGACTCGACCGTGCCCTCCGTTCTATTGAGTTTGGCAACATCGTTCCGCGGAAAAGTTTTAGGCTCTAAGATTCCGGGCATGGATGTCGGTGCATTGATAACAATGCTTTCGGCTGTGACCGATGTAATTGTTCCTTCCAAACGCTGGCCGCTCTTGAGCTCGATCCAATCGGCCCGGGCTATATTCGCCAGAGCGAGCAATGCTAGAGTTATCCAACGCATAGTTTAGCTTAATCCCTCCTGCCGCACGGTGAAAGTTTTTCCCTAGCCCGAGATTTGCGCGGCGATATGCCGCCCGATGGCGAGTGAGGCGGTGGCGGCGGGGCTGGGCGCGTTGAGCACGTGCAAAGCGCGGGGACCGGGGACGAGACGGAAATCCTGCACCAGTTCCCCCGAGGGAGATATGGCTTGCGCGCGCACGCCGGCACCGCCGGGCGAGAGATCCTCCTCTCGCAACTCAGGCACCAAGCGTTGGAGCGAGCGGCAAAAAAGTTTCCGGCTCAGGGAACGGACACCCTCCTCCCAGGCCATGCGCGGGTGGCGCGCGAGGAATTTCCACAGTCCGGGAAACGCAAGTGCGTCGGCCATGTCGCGCACGTTCCACTGGGTCTTCCGGTAGGCCTCGCGGGCCAAAGCCAGCACGGCGTTGGGACCGGCTTCAATACCGCCAGCGATGAGTCGGGTGAAGTGCACGCCGAGGAATGGAAACTTCGGGTCGGGCACGGGATAGATGAGGTTTTTGACCAGGTGCGCACTCTCGAAACGAAGTTTATAGTACTCTCCGCGGAAGGGAACGATGCGGTCGGCCGGGCTTCCGCCGGCCAGACGGCAGACGCGGTCGCATTGCAGCCCGGCGCAGTTGACGATAAAATCACCCTCGAACTCTCCCGCTGGAGTTTGCGCGATCCAGCCCTGCGGTGTCTCGCGCAACCGCCGCACCGCGGCCCCGGTGACGATCTGCCCGCCCATGGCGGCGATGTCGCCGCGCAGCGCCTCGCAGACCGCGGCGTAGTCGACGATGCCCTCTTCCGGCACGTGCAGCGCGGCAACGCCTGCGGCGTGAGGCTCGATCGCCCGCAGTTCGTCCCCGCCAAGCCAGCGCAGGCCCTGCAATCCGTTGGCCTGCCCGCGGCTCTCCAGTTCCCGCAGGCGCGGCACCTCGTTCTCATCGACCGCCACCACCACCTTGCCGCAGATTTCATGCGGGATATGTTTCTCCTGGCAGTAGGCGGTCATTTCGCGGATTCCCTCCACAGCCATGCGCGCCTTGAGCGAACCGGGTTTGTAATAGAGTCCGGCGTGGAGCACCCCGCTGTTGTGCGTGCTTTGGTGCGCGCCGACGTGTGGCTCCTTCTCCAGAAGCGTCAAGCGTCCCACCTTGCCGCTGCGGAGCAATTGCCAGGCGGATCCGAGGCCGACCAGACCGCCGCCGATCACCAGGGGATTTTTTGTCATTTGACGAGATCCGCTACCATTCAAACGAAAGGCGGCCCCGCAGAACTGCCGGGCCGCCTCCGTGCGAAATTTCTATCGGAAACCTTATCTTTTCTTTTTCAGAAGAGGTAGCCCGGTGCGCTCGTTTTCCGAGACCTCATACCCAGCCGGCAGGGCGTCAATCGCTGCTTCTCCGGGCACGCCGGCGAAGTAATAGAGAGTGACTTCCTGTCCGCCGCGCAACTTCTGGAGGCGCGAATGGAGGTGGTACGTTTTACCGCTTTTTTTGCTCACTGTGCTGAATGCCATGGTTTGTTTTTCCTTTCTGGTTGGGTGGGGTTCAGAAAAAAGCCGGTCAGATGAGACCGGCCTTTTTGAGAGTGGTGTAGGCTCCGTTCTTGTTGACCGTCTTCAAGGCGCGTGCGGTCAGCTTCACTTTGACGAACCTCTTGAGTTCGGGCACCCAGATACGCTTCTCCTGAAGGTTGGGTGTGAAGAACCGCGTCGTGTTGGCCGTGACGTGACGGCCGACGCCGCCCTTTTTCTTGGCCATGCCTCGGCGATGGATGGTTGATCCCTTGGTGGGTTTGGCTCCGGTTATACTGCAAATCCTAGACATATTTTCTTCTTTCTCTGTAGTTCAAGACTGATGTTGGTGGACGGAGCCCTTTCCTTCAAGCATTTCTAGATCGGCGTCCACCATGATCTGAACCAACTCCCGGAAGCGCACCTTCGGTTCCCAGCCCAATTCGCGCTTGGCTTTGGCCGGGTCGCCGATGAGGAGTTCGACCTCCGCCGGGCGTTCGTAGCGGGCGTCGTACTTGACGTATTGCTTCCACTCAAGTCCTACATGACCAAAGGCTTGCTCCACAAATTCCTGCACTGTATGCGTCTCGTTGGTAGCCAGGATGTAGTCGCCCGGTTGGTCCGCCTGAAGCATTCGCCACATGCCCTCGACATACTCCGGCGCGTAGCCCCAGTCGCGCTTGGCTTCCATGTTTCCAAGATATAAATCTTTTTGCAGACCCAGCTTGATTGCGGCCACCGCACGCGAGATTTTGCGGGTGACGAATGTTTCGCCGCGCCGCGGGCTCTCGTGGTTGAAGAGGATCCCGTTGCTGGCAAAAAGGCCGTAGCTCTCCCGATAGTTCACCGTGGACCAGTAGCCGAAGACCTTGGCGCACCCGTAGGGACTGCGTGGCCAGAAAGGGGTCGTTTCCGTTTGCGGCACCTCCTGCACCTTGCCATACATTTCGCTGCTGGAGGCCTGATAAAAACGGGGCTTCACGCCCGATTCGCGGATCGCCTCCAAGATGCGTATGGTCCCCACACCGGTGACATCCGAGGTATATTCCGGAATGTCGAAACTCACGCGCACGTGGCTCTGGGCACCCAAGTTGTAAACCTCGTCCGGTTGCAGTTCGTAAAGCATTTTGGTCAGGCTGACCGAATCGGAAAGATCACCGTAGTGCAGGAAGAGATTCACCCCGTTGATGTGGGGATCCTGATAGAGATGGTCGATGCGCGAGGTGTTGAACGTGCTGGCCCGGCGGATGATGCCATGGACCTCGTAGCCCTTGGCCACGAGCAGATCGGCCAGATAGGAGCCGTCCTGACCCGTGACTCCTGTGATAAGTGCTTTTTTCATGAGAGAGTGGAACCCGGGAGGTTAAGAGCACACTCTTGCAGGGCAAGCAAACTTTCGATTCCTCCCCGCCCGGACCGCAGCATCTCGAACAGGGCCTCCTCGCCAAACGTGGCCTCCTCGCCCGAACCCTGAACCTCCACAAATTCCCCGGACTGCGTCATGACCAGATTCATATCCACCGACGCATCCTTATCCTCCAGATAATCGAGATCCAGGAGCACCGCGCCCCCGACCACTCCGACGCTCACCGCCGCCACCCGTTCTTTCAGGGCTGTCTGCTTGATTTTTCCCTCCGCGATCAGCTTGCGGCAGGCCAACTCCACGGCCACACAGGCGCCGGTGATGGCCGCCGTGCGCGTCCCGCCATCGGCTTGCAGCACATCGCAGTCCACCCAGAGTGTGCGCGGTCCGAGCTTCTCCAGATCCACCACCGCCCGCAGCGCGCGCCCGATCAGCCGCTGGATTTCCGTCGTCCTCCCGTCGAGCTTACCCCGGGAAATATCGCGCGCTTTGCGGTCCAGAGT
>JBAXCT010000121.1:0-6542 GCA_037141375.1 Chthoniobacterales bacterium
GGTATAGCGGGTGTCCGCGTTGATGATGTCGGCATTTTTAAGAAGAAGTGACATGTGACTTGTGACGTGTGACGAGTTGGGGGTTGTTATTTGGCGGGAGAAAGTTTTCGGCGGAGGCCGTTGAGCATGCGGCGGAGTTCTTCGAGGAGATTTGCTGCCTTGGTGCTGTCTTCGGAGGTTAGGAGATTCAAGCCCTGACAGAGGGTGAGTTGGGTGTCGAGTTCGGCGACAGAGCCTTCGGCGTGGGAGATAAATTGGATGAACTCACCGGTGGTGTGGCGCGCTTGGCCCTCCGCGATGTTTGATGGAACAGAGACCGCAGCTCTTCGCATCTGGGAAACAAGACCAAACTTTTCATCCGCGGGAAGCCGTTTGGTCAGCAAGTAGATCTCTTTCGCGAGCATGAGACCCTTTTGCCAGACAACTAGGTCACGGTATCCCTCGGCTTTTGGATTGGCATGCTTGTCACTTGTCACAAATCACACGTCACAATCTTCGCACTTGTCACAAGTCACATGCCACATGTCACTAGGTTCTATTTGTCCGACCAAATAGAACCTTCCCCGTAGCTGAACCAGCGCGTGGTGGTGACTTTTTGCTGGGTGTAGAAGGCGACGCCCTCGCGGCCTTGGACGTGCAGGTCGCCGAAGAATGAGGAGTGCCATCCGCTGAAAGGGAAAAAAGCCATGGGGGCGGGGACCCCGATGTTGATGCCGACCATGCCGGACTGGATGCGGTGGCGAAATTCGCGCGCCGCTTTGCCGCTGCGGGTGAAGATGGCTGCGCCGTTGCCGTAGGGCGAGCGGTTGGCCAAATCGATGGCTGCATCGAGGTCTTCCATCCGGACTACGTTGAGCACCGGACCGAAGACTTCCTCCTTCATCGTGATCATGTCGGGCAAAACGTGATCGAGGACGGTTGGGCCGACATAAAATCCTTTTGGCGCAGCCGTGACCTTGGTGGCGCGTCCGTCGGTGAGCGGCTTGGCACCCTGGTCGGCGGCTTGGGTAATGAGGTGGCAAACGCGGTCGGCGTGCTCGCGGCTGATCACCGCGCCCATCTGGGCTTGGGGATCGCGGTCGGTCGGACCGACGCGTATTTTCGAGACGATGTCGACCAAGGCGGGCAGAACTGAATGGGCGGCATCGCCGACCGCCACTGCGGTCGAACTGGCCATACAGCGCTCGCCGGCGCAGCCGAAGGCGGACTCCACCAGGCCTGTGGCGGTGTTGGCCACATCCGCGTCGGGCATGATGAGCACGAAATTTTTGGCGCCGCCGGCCGCCTGCACGCGTTTGCCGTGGGCGATGCCCGTCTCGTAGATGTATTTCGCGATCGGGGTGGAGCCGACGAACGAGATGGCCCTGATCGTCGGATGGCGCAGCAGGGCATCGACCGCCTCGCGTCCGCCATGCACGATGTTGAGCACTCCCGGGGGCAGCCCGGCTTTCTCCGCGATCTGCGCGATGCGGATCGAGGTGAGGGGGACTTTTTCGCTCGGCTTGAGGACGAAGGTGTTTCCGCAGGCGATAGCCATCGGCCACATCCACAGCGGGACCATGGCGGGGAAGTTGAATGGGGTGATGCCGGCGACAACCCCGAGCGGTTGGCGGATCGAATCGCAATCGATGCCGCGGGCCACATTCTCGAGGGACTCGCCCATGAGCAGTCCGGGGGCTCCGCAGGCATACTCGATATTTTCCAATCCGCGGCGCACATCGCCCCTGGCCTCAGCCATCGTCTTGCCGTGCTCGCGTGTGACAATTTGAGCGAGTTCCTCGAAGTGGTCCTCGAGCATGACCTTGAGCTTGAAAAGAACGCGCGCGCGCTCGACTGGAGGGGTTTCCGACCATTTCGGGAAGGCGTCGGCGGCGGCGCGCACGGCTTGGTCCACGATATCGGCTCCGCAGAGCGGCGTTTCCGCGATGATCTCACCGATCGAGGGATTATGGACTGCGACGGTGGCCAGTCCGGAGACGTGGGTCCACTCGCCGCCTATGAAGATGGGGACGGGGAGGAGTTTACTCATAACTTTGTGAAGGGAGGCCTGTTACTTAAGCTGATTCCGTCCACGTGCAAGGGCAAAACAGAGACGATATGGTCGAAAGAGTGGCTGCCCCGCATGGACTCGAACCATGAATAACGGCTCCAAAGGCCGCTGTGTTACCATTACACCACAGGGCAGTGTTATTTCAGTGCGATCAAAGATTAGCGAAAAATGTGCCTGAACATTTTCCTTTTACCTTACCGACCCAATGATCAATAGCGTTGCGGGCTGGTGGATGCAAGTTGAAGCTGCCGCCGAAAACTCTACCGGGGCTTTCTGGCCGACAAGCGTCACGGGCGGCCCCGGGCGCCCCTGGGTTGGGAAGTAATGAACGCGGGGTATTTTCTCTGTTCCGCCGGAGGCTAAAAATCTATTTAATCTGTGGTTAATCGCGGCAACGGGCATAGAACTTGCTCTATTGACAACTCCGAGAAATCCCTTGCGCCGACAAAAGTTCTTTCCACCCGCCCAACCATGCATCCGATGCCATCATTCACTATTCCGCCAAGATCCCTGACCATCGGTTGCGGGATGGCGGGCTAAGAACGCCGCTGCCCTGCTTTATGCCTCCAAAAATTCTCACCGTTGACGACAGCAAGACGATCAGGACCTTGCTGGGCCGACTCTTCAAAAAGTATGAGTGCGAAGTTTTCGAGGCAGCCGATGGCTCGGAGGGACTGGCTGTGGCCCTGCGGGAGAAACCGGACCTCATCATCATCGACTACAACATGCCGGTGATGGATGGCATCACTATGCTGCGGAAACTGCGCGAGGAAGAGGGATCGAAAAAAACCGAGGTGATTATGCTCACCGGTGACACCAGCTTGCAGATCATGGCCAGCGTGGCCCGCCTCGGCGTGCGCGACTGTGTGACCAAGCCCTTCAGCGAAGACCAACTTCTCGCCAAGGCCTTGCGCGTGCTGAAACTGGAGCCGCGGAATACTGAAAAAGGACAGGAGACGTCCACCATCCAATCGCTGCTGGAAAACCTGCATGCGCGTTACAAGGATGTCCACGACGGCGAGTTGGCGGACTACATTCCGGAACTGACCAAAGCCAACCCGGACCATTTCGGGATCTGTCTGGCATCCGTGGAGGGGACCATGTTCCAGGCCGGCGACTGCAATGTGGAGTTCACGATCCAGTCGGTTTCCAAAGCGCTGGTCTACGCCCGCGCGCTGACCATGCACGGCAGGGAGCGGATCACCCAGCGCATCGGTATCGAACCGAGTGGCGACGCCTTCAACTCCATCAATCTGGACAAGCAGAACCGAGCCTTCAACCCCATGGTCAATGCCGGCGCGATCACCGCGACGGGATTCATCGAGGGTGCCACGCTCGAGGAGCGGAGGGAAAGTATGCTCAAGACCTTCAGCAAGGCGGCGGGGAGGGAACTCAAGATCGACGAACGCGTCTACAAGTCGGAGAGTGTGACGGGGCACCGCAACCGGGCTTTGGCGTGGCTGCTGACGAATTTCGGGCAGGTGGATGAAGCCAAGACCTTGGACACCCTGGAGCTCTACTACATGCAATGCTCGATCCTGGTCACCGCACGTGATCTGGCCATCATGGGCGCAACGCTGGCCAACACGGGGACAAACCCCTTCACCGGCGAGAATATTTTCGATGTGCACTGCGTACAGGATACGCTTTCGGTGATGTTCACCTGCGGCATGTATGACTACACGGGCGAATGGGCCTTCCGGGTCGGCATTCCCGCCAAGAGTGGGGTCGGCGGGGGCATCATGGGTGTGGTCAACCGCCAGCTGGGCATCGGCATGTATTCGCCGAGGCTCGACGAGCGCGGCAATAGTGTGCGAGGGATCCGCGCCTGCAGTCATCTCTCGGAGGAGCTTGGTCTGCACGCTTTCAACTTCATGAACGACGGCTCCAGCTACCTGCGGTCCATGATGGTCGGGGATTCCTAGCCCGAATATTTCATGCCGGGATCAAAAAATCGGCGAACTCTCTAGGATAAAATACTGTGGTTGTCATTGTTAAGAAACAAACCGACCGAACTTCGTTACGGACAGATTTTGCTCGGTAACTTTTGTATTGTCCAAGCTTTGATCGCCGGAAAATCGAGGGGAGTTTTGCCGGAGGGGGTGTGTCCACCCCACTTGAACTCCCGGACTTTCGGAACTCGGGGCGCGAGATCTTTTGATGCTGCAACCAGTTTCGCTGCGTCGTTCGGGTTACCGGGGCGCTTGAGCCACACAAGGACAACATGATCGGTTGCCGCCGTATTCTGGCCTGGAGCTTACTCGGGGCCCGTTGGCCGCAACACCGCGGGGCTCGCGGCGGGGGAATCTGGGCTCTGCTGCTGGATAAGGTTTAATCCGGCATTTTGTGACCGGATTTCCGTGAAGGTTGGCAGCGCAAGAAATTCGGCGGCGTCCAGTAGCGCTTTCTTCTCCTCGGAATCCCTGGTGCGCGTCGCAAGAGTTTTCAGCACAGGAATGGCATCACGGCTCTGAAACTGGATGGTGGACTCGACGGCTGCCGCCCGGATTTCGCGGTTGGAATTGGTCAGCTCGCCAAGAATGGCCTGCAGTGATTCCTGATCGTATCTGGCCTCCAACTCGTTGAGTTTTTCGATGCGGGCTTGCACGTAGCCTTCTTGCTCTTCGGCAGGAACGGGGGCGTCGGAACCATGCGAAGCGGCCGGGGTGACAACGATGGGAGATCGGGTTGCGCTAGGGGTGTCCGCGGACGAAATGACCGACGCACGGGATTTGTCCTTTAGTCCGATGGCCGAAGCCGGAGACTGTCGAGCGGGAACAGGACTCTCCAGAGAGAGAATGACGAAAAAAACAGCCAGCACTGCCAAGGCCAAGGCGCTGACGATTGCGAGTTTCATGTTGGGTAATCCAATATAACCAGCCCTGAGTAAAAGAGAAACCGGTGTTCAAAACGGTCTGTGCCGTTTTGAACACCGGTGGTTTAAGGTTAACTTGTGTTTACTACCTGACCAGCTTCCCGCTCCCTTCACCCATCACGGAACCGCTCACAGGGAACTTGCCGAGGAGGGCTGCTTGTGTCGGGTTGCTTGGGTCGATCCAGCTTTGACCCACGCTCATCTGAGCCCTCACTTCGGTCCCCTCGGCAGCGAAACCTACCCCCGTCAGGGTGGGGGAGAGGAACTCGACAGAGCGAACGTAGGAGTTATCGCTTGGATTGGTTTTGGTCTCCATATCTCTCCAGTCGTTGCCCCCACTGAGGTCAAATGCGTATTCATTTGCCTCAAGAGCAGGTGCTCCGAAGCTACGATACTTCATCGTGACCGACCCGATAGCTACGCCTTTGGTTGTGCCGTTGTTGAGTACAACCTCATTGCGGGAATACTTGACGTAATCATACTTAAGAACACCAAGCGTCGTAAGGTCTACCGTCGGCGTTGCAGCTTGAGGAGGGAAGACCCAAAATTTGTATTTCCAAAGCACGAGCTGGGAGCCCTTTGGGAATTCTCCAATATTGAGCAGGTCTTTGTTGGACAAGGTGAATTCCAGAACCTTGTTTTGGCTGGTGGCGACAGATCCTGTCGCCTTAATTTTCATCGAGATGACTTCCTTGTTCTCGATGACAAGACCTGCCTGTGATGGAACCGAGGAGAGTACTATCGCTCCCAATGCCAGAGCCGGAATGATAATTGTCGCTTTCATTTGTATATTTGTATTTTGGTGGGTAGGAAAACAGTCGCCGTATGTCGCGGGCTCTTGCCCGGCAAATCCATCCTTTGGCTGCGTTCTTGCTTAACTCTCTCTAAGAGCAGGCGCTGCTGTCAAATCAGACTTACTAGCGCCGGTTCAATTGGGCTGATTCCCAGTGCGTTGCCCCTGCACGCCTGGCGGGAAGTAGAAAGCCCGGGGAGTTGCCTCCCCGGGCCTGGTTTGGTTGCGCGAATTCGCGCAAACAAAGGGTCAGCTGCAGCCTTGGCTGGTGCCGCATTCGGTGCAGACACCGCAGGCACCGGCCCGGATCACCTTGTTGCTCCCGCAGTTGGAGCAGGTGGTGTCCATGAACATCATGCCCAAGGCGCCCTGCACGCGCTCGGCGTGCGTGGCGGTGCCGGCGATGTGCATCGGTGTGCCCTCGGAGTTTTGCGTCTGGGTGATGACGTCGATGATCTCCCTTTCGCCGGTGCGCGCGAGGTCGCTAACCGGGCGGTTGACCGCCTTGCGCTCCATCTCGGAGATTTCCTTCATCGGCAATTCCGGTTGGGTGCGGCTAGGCGCGGTCGCCTCCTTGTAGCCCTTGATGAATTGGCAACCGAGCCAGCGGAACACATAGTCGGTGATGCTGCTGGCGTTGCGGATGTCGGGATTTTTGGTGAACCCGCTTGGCTCGAAGCGTTGGAAGGCGAATTTTTTGACCAAGCTCTCGAGTGGCACGCCGTATTGCAGTGAGATCGAGGTGAGTGTGGCCACGGTATCCATGAGTCCACCGATGGTGCTGCCCTCCTTGGCCATCTGGATGAAGAGTTCGCCGGGTTGTC
>JBAXCT010000122.1:0-6505 GCA_037141375.1 Chthoniobacterales bacterium
CCAACTCCCCTTCCAGGAGATAGAAACATTCATCCTCCCGGAGATGGGTGTGCATTGGAGGTCCCCCTCCCGGCGGCACCAAGCACTCCACGATGAAACAGGAACCACCGCTGGTTTCCCCCGTAATCAGGAAGCGGTAGCGGTCACCACCGGGACCCCAGAATGATTTTCCTGAGCCGGATGGAACGTGAATGTCTGGGGTCGTGCTCATCTTATTAGTCCCTGTGTCAGTGTTTTGTGATAATTACCGACAACGGTCAGGCTGATCGTCAGACCCGACAATAGTCTTCAAGGTTCGGTTGATACAGAAAGAATGGGACAGGAACACCAGCCGTCTCTTTTCAACTCTGGGAGCTCATGCCAGGTGAATTGCGCTTTCTATTCTCTACGAGGATTGTGAAGCTCGATCTGAACCGATCAAACCAACTATGAAAAAACTCCTCCCCACCCTTGCCGCAGGACTCCTCGGCCTCACCATGTCCCTCAACGCCGCCGAGAGCACCGGCATCGAGGGCAACTACAAACTCGTTTCGCACAAGACACCGGAAGGAAAGGTGATCAAGGCGCCGCATCTTGCCGGCATGATCAACCTGACTCCCGGTGGATACAAGAACCTCAACGTGATGTATCAAGGTGTGACGGCAAAGAGCCCATCGATTTCCCTCATTGCCCAGTATAAGCTCTCCGGATCGACCTACACCGAGACGCTCCTCTCCGCAGCCAACGACCCGCTCACGGGCAAGGTTCTTGCTTCTTCGGGCGCCACCAAGAGTGTGAAAGTGATCCGCGAAGGCGGATCGATCAAATTCACCCCGCCCTTCGAAGTTGCCCAATACGAGTTCAAGGGGAACAAACTCATTGCCACCCTACCGGACAAGACCGTCGATACTTGGGTCAAGGTGCAGTAATCACCACAGTCTTCAACAAAACCCATCCTCTTAGCCGGGGATGGGTTTTTCTTTGGAACCAACCCTCGCGGCAACGGCTTTTCCCCGTTTCCCAATCTACAGTGATTGACGAACCATGCTCCGCGCTGGTAAGCGGAACGCAGTGAAAAGGCTTCTCTGGCTCGATGTCGCGAGGGGTCTTGCGATTCTTTGGGTGGTTTATTTCCACTTCTTCATGACGTATTTTCCCCCGGCCGAGTGGGGCGCCCTGCTTGCTGGCGGGGGCGACTTGGCCCAAGTCACTTGGCTGAAAATCTCCAAGCTCGGCTATCATGCGGTCGGACTTTTTATCATTCTCAGCGGTTGGGCGCTCATGGAATCGACGTCACGGCGCGCGGCCTCAGGACCTATCAAGTGGTCGGCTTGGTATATCGCGCGGCTGATCCGGCTTTATCCCGTCTACTGGGCGGCGCATCTCGTCTATTTGATTTCTCCTTTCGTCGCGCGGCTGGAACCGGTCGACAGCCGCATCATCCTGAGTCTCCTCGGCCTGCGGTTCATTGATATAAGCAGGAACTTCAACTACCTGAATGCCGCCTGGTGGTATTTCTCGCTGCTTATCCAGTTGGTGCTAATGTTTCCATTGCTCTTTTGGGTAGCGCGGAGAATGAACCCGTGGGTCTTTCTGCTGCTTGCGAGCACGGTGGGATTTTTCGCCCGCTACATGCTGCTGATCGTCTACCCGCAAAACGGCGCGTGGCTGGTGGGGGGGCTGGCTCTGTGCCGCCTGCCCGAGTTTGCCTTGGGCATGACGCTGGGAACCTTGTACAGCCAATCTCCCGAACGGGCGGACAAATTTTTTCTCGGCGGTGCCGGATTGCTCACTGGGCTAATTCTCTATCCCCTCGCGCTCGAGCTCTACGCCAACTGCTTTACCTATATATTCGTGGATTGCGCCACCGGCGTGTGCTGCCTGCTTGTTGTGGTCGGCCTCGCGGGACCGCTCTGCCGCCTGCCGACGCCGGCCAAGGCGATCGCCGTGGTCGGTGCCTACTCCTACGGCATTTTTCTCATCCACCAACCCTATGTTATCTGGCTGGGACTGCGCATTCGCGAGCAGCCGGTCTGGATGTTCCTCCTCATCGCGATCGCCACCCTCGCGTCACTTAGCGCGTTGGGCGTCGCACTGGAGAAGGCCATCAATGCCATCGTCAACCGGTTCACCAAGGGCAGGACAAAACCCGCGCCGCGGACCGCTTGAACCGCGGATCTGCCCGAGCCCGGGGAATTGCCGCGAGGCGGGATGTTCGTGATAACACCCGTCACACAGCACGCCGTGAATTTGTCAGCAATGACCGCCGAAAATAATCCTAAACCTAAAACCGCAGTTGATCGTTGAGGGATGAGAGACGAGGCGCGAACGATTGGTATCCTCGGCTTGCCTCACTCTTGGGGTGAGTTGACCTGCGTCGACAACAACTCTCCACGCGCTTTCCAATATCATGGGTGGCAAGGGCGGAGCCCTCTATTCCTTATCAGCCTCATAGACAATCTTCCCCCCCCCACGACCGTCATGACCGGCTTGATTTCTTTGATCTGGTCCTCGGGGATTGTCATATAGTCCCGGTCGAGAACGACGAAGTCGGCGAGCTTTCCCGATTCCAGTGAGCCCAGATCCTTCTCCTTGAAGAGAAGATAGGCGTTGGAGCGTGTATGCGCGACGAGCGCCTGCTCTCGCGTGACGACACCTTCCTGCACCTTCTGGTCAGGATAGATTATGCCGGTGACAACCCACCAGAGCGTCGAGAAGGGATTGATCGGGGCGACCACTCCTCCGTCGGGTCCCAGTCCCCAGATGATTCCGCTCCCGGCGATCAGCCTCACGGGGGGTGAGTCTCCGCCACCACCGGGGCGCTGGGGCCAGGAACAGCCATCCCGCGGCCAGCAGAAAATATGCCGAGGCTTTCATGAGAAGTGCGGTTGCAAAGGCAAGTTGGGTGCCGGCATGGTATCCGTCAAATCTTCCTACGGGTTGGCTATTTATCCGGAATGAAGTGTTTTGTGCCATCTGCGGCATATCGTAAGCTGTCGGCCGAACATATGAGCGACACCATGACAGGATCGGAAATTCCGTATTGGCATGTATGGAAAGATGAAGACGGCATCAGCCACCAGCGCCGTGCTTTTCTGCCGCCCAACAAACGGGACACGGTTAGCCCGGGGTCGGCCACTGTCTGGCAATGCATCACCGGCAATGTGCCAACCAAGGTTTTGTTTTTGACCATTCCTCCCGGAGTCGAAGGCGACTGGCATGAAAATCCAGCCCCGCAATGGATCATTCCACTTTCGGGGCGATGGTTCGTGGAGACGATGGATGGTGTTCGGGTGGAGATGGGAACGGGGGAACTTTCGTTCGGCGGCGACCAAGGATGCCGTCTCATCGACGGCAAACGAGGTCATCTCTCCGGATCGCTGGATGGAAAGCCGGTCGTCCTCATGCTGGTGCAGATTGAAGGCCAACCGACGGTCTGATGCCAACGTCCCCACGCTTGTGTATTTTTGCGACGATCGCCCTTGCTAGGGCCCGCTGGTTGCCTTTGGGCCATCTTCGTCCCGCAACTACAGGACTACGGTTCCGCGGGCCGCTCACCTCTTCTTGGGCATGGTGCGGTCGGCTGAGGCCAGCCAACCCTACCACTGGGAAAACAGGAGTCTGAAAGCTTTGGGCCGACGGTCTGAGCCCCCGTGCCTCAATCACACCGGAAATACCTACGGCCCAATTTTCCGGGCGCCAGCGCCGCCTGCCGGGTTTTGGAAATCAACGCGTTACTTTTTCGGCCCGTTACCCCGCCACTTCGCCAACATAAATCCGGTGGGCGGCGCGCTTGGCACGCTCATTCGGCTTGGCCTCGAACTCCTCGGCCCGGAATCCGGCGCGGGCCAGGCTCGTAAGGAAGGCCGGTTCACGATCGGCCGACCAGAAAGACACCCGTCCGCCGGGACGCAGGGAGCGGTGGATCATGGCCAGACCTCGGCCGGTGTAGAGTCGGGAGTTCTGCGCCTGCACGAATGAGGTCGGACCATTGTCCACATCGAGAAGAATCGCATCATACCTTCCCACCCCGTTCTTGATGCAGTCGAAGACATCGAGCGTGACCACATGCACGCGCGGGTCGTCGAGAAGCTGGCCGTTGAGTTCGCGCATAAAATCCCGGTTCCATGCGACCACCTCCGGCAACAACTCCGCCACCTCGACCAACGCTCCATGGCCGGCGATCTCCAGCACGCGCCGCAGACTGAACCCGAGGCCGAGGCCTCCGATGAGAACAGATGGACGTTTGACCGTGCTGCGGAACTTGCAGGCCAGATCTGCGAGCAGCAGTTCGGAAAACGTCGAGTTCGAGCCCATGAGCTGCCGGCCGTTGAGCTTGAGAAAATATTCACCCTCGTGCTCGTGGAGGGAAAAGCGTGAGCCATCCGGAGTGCGTGTCTCGGCCAGATTGCGAAAGGGAATCATGAGCGACAACTTAGCCTGAATAGCGCCGACAAAGCGTGCATTATTCTAAAGCTAACAACGCAGTTGAGTATTGAGAGACTGAGCAGGAGCGATTGACGTCCTCGGCTTGTCACCTGCATCGACACGTCGCTAGTGTGCCCGCTTCGCCGCACGGTGGGGCAGGAGCAGGACGCAGGCCGCGATGGCCACGGCAAGCACGGCCGTGGCGGTGTACCGGCTAAGTTCCAGTCCGCCATTGGCCACGGGCTTGTCGAGAAAATCCCCGACCACCGCACCCAGCGGCCGGGTGAGAATGAACGCGATCCAAAAGAGCATCGTACGGGAAGCTTTGGTGAAAAAATAAGAGGCGATCACCATGAGTAAGAGCCCGGCGAAAATGGCGGCCGCCCCGAGATAGCCGAGGCCCGCGGTATCGGCGGTCCAATCACCGAGCGCGGTGCCGAGCGTCTGGGAAAACATGATCGTGACCCAGTAGAAGGACTCCGACCGCAGTGAGCAAACGCCCTCGACGGCCACGGAGCCGGTGACCTGCTTCCACAGGAAAAGCGATCCGAGCAAGAGCAGCAGGAGCAATGCCGACCCGCCGGCATAGCCAATGCCCAGCGAGCGGGTGGCGAAATCGGCCAGTGTCGTGCCCACCGTCGTCGAGGCGACGATGGTGAGCCAGTAGATCACCGGATGGAACTTCGGCGCGGCGATCTGCGCAACGACGGCCGCGATGAACAGCACGGCGAAAATGAGCGTGCTGACCAAGTAGCCCAGATCCATCGACATCGACACGGCATCGCCGCCGGTCTCGCCCAGCGTGGTGGCCAGGATCTTGATGATCCAGAAAACGAGGGTCAGCTCGGGCACTTTGCTCAGCGCTTGATTCGTTGCGTCGGAGGATTGGTTTTTCATGGGAAGCGGGCGGAGCAGCAAACTTTGACCGTGGCTAGCTACGCCCGCTTATTTGCGGAAAGCAACGAGGAAAGCGCCCAGCGCCATGAGGAGGACGCCGGTCCAGTTGCGGACCGACAACTTTTCGCCCAGGAAGACGACACCGAGAACCGCGACGAGCAGCAGGCTCAGCTTGTCGATCGGGGCGACTTGGGAAACCGGGCCGAGCTTGAGCGCGCGGAAATAGCAGATCCATGAGACGCCGGTGGCCAGACCGGAGAGGAGGAGAAACACCCAGGTGCGCCTATCGATGGACGAAAGCGGTTGCCACTCTCCAGTGGCGAAGAGGAGCAGGATCAGGAAGGACAGGATGATAAAAGTCCGGATCAGCGTGGCGTAGTTGGAGTTGATATCCTGCACGCCGGCCTTGGCAAAAACGGCTGTCGCCGCGGCAAACAAGGCCGATAGCGCCGCCCAGGTCACCCACGACTCGAATAATCCCTTCATCCTAGAAACGTAGTTGAGAGTTGATGGACTGAGGACGCGGGGCCTGCTTTGTTCCTTTGCGGACGTGGCGTGCAAAATGCAGAGCGCCCTCAGCGCAACGACGCCCACGCAGCTTCGACCGTGGCGGAAAAGGTCTGCTTTTTACGAGCGGCAACGCGGCTAATTTTCTCCGCCACAAGCTTGGAGAGCATCACTTGCTTGCGGACGTTGCCCAGTTTTTTGCGACCGGCAGCGGGGCGCACTCCGCCCCAGACGAACGGACGCGAGAAGTCGAAATGATCCCACGCATCCTCGCCCGCGTCGAAGTGCTGCTCAAGATTGGCTGCTGTGGTCTCGGGAGAGTTTGATTTCATTTTTTCTGCTCCTGCTTGCACTGATGATGGAAAGAGCGTTGAGGGTTTATGGTTGAGGGTTGAGAGATTGAAAGTCAACGACTTGTCGATGCGGATGAACTCACTCAAAGCGTAAGAAAGCTTTAGGCCGATGGTTTCAGGTTCATCGTTACGCGCCGAGCTTACAGCAGGGAACGCACGCCCACCACGGTGCTGATCCTCACCCATGCGAGGCCTTCTTTGCGTCCTTTGCGGACGTAGCGTGCGCGCCTCCGGCCTGCGGGCTTCCGGCTCCGCCTCCAGCACCTCCGGCCTCCGGCTCCCTCACTTGGCTGGAGCTCCGGAACATTAGTTTCCCAAACTGCGGGCGGGGCGGAAGCCGA
>JBAXCT010000123.1:0-6426 GCA_037141375.1 Chthoniobacterales bacterium
CGACATTGCCGGGTGGCGCTGAATACGCCATCTTCTCAGACGGTGTCCAACGTCCCCCAGGCGAGATATCTTTGGTTAAAGCGAGCCGCTCTGGTTCTCTTGGCCCCTCTCATTTTTTTCGGCGCAGGTGAGGGAATTCTGCGGATAGTCGGCTACGGCGATCCTGCAACCTTTTTCCAAGAGGTGGAAATCAACGGAAAAAAATTCACCGTCGAAAACCCTTACTTCGGTCAGCGCTTCTTCCGGCGCCATCTGCCGAGGACTCCCGCGTGGAATCTTATTCCGGAACCGAGAGACGGCGTTCCGCGCATTGCGGTCATCGGGGAGTCGGCGGCGCAGGGCTACCCGCTGCAAAAACTGGGTCTGGCCAGTATGCTCGAAGGCATTCTGTCGATCGAGTATCCGGGGCGCCAGTTCGACTTCATCAACGCCTGCATGACCTCGGTGAACTCCCATATTCTCGAGGAGGTCGTGCCGGAGGTGGTGGCGCAGCGCCCCGATGTTACCGTCATCTACATGGGCAACAACGAAGTGGTCGGTCCCTATGGCCCCGGCACGCCGTTCACCGCATGGACGCGGAGCCGCATGATGGTCTGGCTGGACAAGAAACTCAGCGCCACAAGGTCGTATCAGCTTCTCGGACATCTGCTCGCCCGCCTGACTCCGAGCGAAGGCAAAAAGTGGGAGGGCTTCCAGATGTTTTCCGAGTTGCGCGTTCCCGCCGACAGCCCCGCCCTGCCCGGGGTCTACGATGGCTTTGCCCGCAATCTGGGGACGATCGTCGATCAGTTGCTGCGGAGTGGAAGCCGTGTCGTCCTCTGCACGGTCGCGGTAAATCTTGCGGACTGGGGACCGTCGGGATCGCCGCCTCTGCGCGACGACGAGCCGGCAGCGAAATTATTGGCACAGGCCCGAGAACTGTCCGGCCAAGGCGACGCGGTGGGTGCTCTTGCCCGACTGCAAGCGGCAGCTGAACTCGCGCCGGAAAACGCCGGTCTTCTTTTTCTGCTCGGGATGTCTCTCCGCGCTGACGGCCAGACCGCCGCGGCGCGACGCGCCTTCGAGCAAGCCCGAGACCTCGACAGGCACAGGTTCCGTGCCGATGCAAAGATCAACGCGATCATCCGCGCCACTGCGGCGAAATTCGCCGGGCGAGGGGTCGTCCTCGTCGATGTCGACCGCGAGTTGGTACCGGATGGGATCCCCGGCCGCGACCAGTTCCTCGAGCATGTCCACCTGACCTTCGAAGGCATGAGCCGGCTCGGTATCTTGGTGGCGGAGGCGGTTGGCCCGCTGCTTCCTGAGTTGGGGGCGCCTCGAAAGTTTTCGGATGCCGACGTTCCGGAACTGCGCCAACGTCTATTCTTCACACCTTTTGACGAAGTATTCCTGGCCAACGCGGCCCGCGAAATAGGCGAGATGCCTATCTTCCGCCAGCGTGAGGGCTCGCTGGGGGTCAGCGATTACTGGCGAGCCCGCGAAAGCGCTGTGCGGCAGCAAAATTCCCTGGATGAAGCCCAGTTGCAATCCTTCTACGTGGCAGCAAAGCGTCAACGTCCGGATGCGCTCCTTATCGACGCGTCCTGCGCTGATTATCTATCACGCCTGCGAGACACATCATCCGCTGCAGCCATGGGGGCGAAGGTTCTTGCGCGCAAGCCCACTTATTTCGAGGGACTTCGCTTCATGGCCGATGAAGCGAGGCAAAGCGGACAGTCCGAGAAAGCGGAGCAATTTTACCGGCGGGCGCTGGATATCTACCGCCTGATCCCCGATGCATGGAAAAATCTCGGCGACTTGGCATGGCAGAGGGGTAGGAAGAAAGAGGCTCTCGACTGCTATGCGACCGCCTTGTCTCAGGATGCTGGTAACGCGCCCGCGGCTTTGGCCTTGGCTGAGTTGTATAGCCAATCCGGGGAGACAGTTCTCGCTCTCAACACGCTGCTAACTGCCCGGACGAATAATCCTCAGAATGCCGACGTCGAGAATGCGCTCGGGCGACTCCATGCAGCCTCGGGAGATAGCGCATCCGCCCGAGCAAGTTTTGCCCGCGCGCTGGAAATAGATCCGAAAGTGAGTCCCCGTGAGCTCCTGCGCCTGACCTCGGAGCAATGCACCCCCGGTGAGGCCAAAGCGGCTTTCCAGAAGTATGAACCCCAGTTCGGTGGGGACGCGGAGCTGTACAACAATTTTGCGTGGCTGCTCGCCACTTCACCGGCGAATGATGTTCGTGACCCGGTTGCCGCCCTGCGCTTGGCCCAGCGAGCCATTGATTTGGCAGGCTCACCCAATGCTTACTTTTACGGAACTCTGGCGGCAGCCCAAGCGTCTCAAGGGGACTTTGAATCCGCTCTCGTTTCCCTGAACCGCGCAAAATCCCTCGCCGCGGACAACCCCGATTTTCTTGCTTCTGCCGCCCAGATGGAGGCGGCATTTTCCGGCCGGAAACCTTATCAGGACGATCGCTGATCTTTTGATGGGCCCGTGATTGAGTGTTGAAGAGTGGCATGCAAAGTATTGTGCATAAAGTTATTAAATATTTATGAGTGCAAGTTATTGATCCAAGTTCCGCGGGTCGAAATCACCAAAAAATCTCTACGTTAAGGGGCCCGCAATTTTGTTGAAACATTTGTCTTGCATTGATCGTTCTTCTACGTAATAATTCTCTCTTCTAAACAATATGTCCACGCAGCCCATCACATCCGTTCCCTTATCGGCGCCTTTTTCCCTTCCTCGTCGCTTTCGCTTTTTAGTTGCCAGCGTTGCCGTCTTCTTCACGATTGGGATCGGCGTCTCGCAGGCGCAGCAGACGTGGAATAACAACAATTCAAGCAAGAATTGGTCTAACAATTTTAGTCCCTCGACCTGGAACGCGAACGATTGGTGGGCGAACAATGGAGGCACTTTGTACTTTGACACGGCCGGCTCTGGCAATGTGACCAACAACATGACCGACTGGTTGAGCTTCTCGCTGGTTTTCAACAGCGGGGCAGCCTCCTTCACCAATTCGGGAAACTCGATCAATGTCCAAGGCAAGATCGAAAACAACAGCACGAACACGCAGACCATTTCCTTGGCCAACATCTCGGCCGCCAACGGCGTGAAGGAACTCAACCCAGTGAACGGCGACCTGGTGATCAACAGCGCCAACCTTTATCTCGGGTCTGGCGGTGGCGGCGAATGGCGTGTTTGGGGCGCCAATGGCAAGACCCTGACCATTAACGGAGTGATTTCCGAGAGTGGCACCTTCCGCATCAATCAAAACAGCACGGTTGTTTTTCAAAAAACCAACACCTACAGCGGCCAAACCTATATTCACCACGGCCAACTGATCATCTCCAACGGGGCAAGTGCGGGCACCAACACGATCAACCTGGGCGGCACCAACACGATCGGCGTCTCGGCCACCAACGCGCTCTATTTAGGCACGGCGTCCTCCAGTGGCGGTGTGACCAACGGCAGCGCCATCTCGGTCAACACGGGTGGTGGAGCTTCGACCCTCGGCGGCAACAACACCAGCGGCACCAACGAATTCAGCGGGGGCATCACGCTCAATCAGGGCGCGACCTTGACCGCATCCTCTGGCGGCACGTTGAGCGTCAGCGGGGTGATCAGCGGCGCGGGCGGCTTTACCAACAGCGGTGCGGGCACGGTGATCTTCAGCGGCAGCGGGGCCAACACGGCCAGCGGCGGCTCGACCATCTCGGCGGGTACCACGGTGTTCAACAAGTCGGCCAATACTGCAGCAATCGCCGGTCCTTTGACGGTCAACTCCGGTGCGACCTTGCGCACGGACGCGGCCAACCAATTCAACAACCAATTCGTCACGGTCAACGGCACGCTGAACATGAACAGTCAGGCGCAGTCTCTCGCTCTGGCTGGTGCGGGCACGGTGACGATGAACGCCACCCTGACTAACAACAGCACGGGGACCGACACCTTCTCGGGCAAGCTCACCAGCTCCGGGGCTTTGGTTAAGACAAACACTGGAACGCTGATTCTCTCTGGATCGGCGAACGATTACACCGGTGCCACGACGGTCGGCGGAGGAACGCTCGCGGTTTCCACCAACAATGCGTTGGGCGCGACGAATGCCGGCACGACCATCGGCAGCGGGGGAACGCTCGACCTGCGCAGCGTGACTTACTCCACGGCGGAGGCGGTGACCAACAACGGAGGCACCATCGCGGCCAGCGCGGGCACGAGTAGCTTCGCCGGCGGCATCACACTGGGCGCCAACAGCACTTTCGATGTGGGCGGCACCCAGCTAACTCTAGGCGGCGTGATCGACGACGGCGCCAGCACATTCGGCATCACAAAGAGCGGCAGCGGTGTTCTCATCCTGACCAATGCCAACACCTACGACGGCAACACGACGATCAGCGCGGGAACAATCTTGGCTGGCAATAACGCCGCGCTCGGCTCGACTGGCACAGCTTCGGTGAGCGCTGGCGCGCGCCTGCAACTCAGCAACAACCTCACCATCGCGCGTAACCTTACGCTCAGTGGTGACGGTATCTCCGGAAGCGGTTCGCTGCAAAACGTAAGCGGTAACAACACTTGGTCGGGCGTCATCTCCAATGCCAGCGCAGCGCGCATTAATTCGGACGCTGGCACATTAACTGTTTCAACGGACATCAACAGCGGCGCGAACAACCTCTACATCGGTGGCTCGGGCAATACCACGGTGAACGGCCTCATCAACGGCACGGCGACCACGGGCAACGGAGCGCTTTACAAGGACGGCGCAGGCGTTCTCACGCTGAGCGCCAACAACAGCGGCCTGACGGGATTGGTTCGCTTGCTTGGCGGCACGATCAGTATCACTAACAACAACAGCCTCGGCAGCGGTACGCTCGAACTCGGCGGTCTGGCCACCCAAGCGATCCTCTTGGTCGGCACCAACACCAGTCGCAGCCAAGCTATTCTTATCGCAGATGGTAGTTCCAACAGCGTCATCAACGTTGCCGCGGGTAGTGTGTTAACCAACGGCGGAAACGTGACCGGCGGTGGCAACAATGCGACAAAGTTCGGCAAGGCTGGAGCGGGGACCCTTTTGCTGTCGGGGACAGCCAGCACGTACGGTGGCCAGATCCAGGTTGGTAATGGCACCTTGATCATCGGGTCGAACAACGGACTGAGCACCAATACAACGACAGTCAATCGTGGTGTAGATCTTGGCCTAGACATCAGCGACACCTCGACGGCCAATAACGTCGCGGTGCTGGCCAGCAACGCCGTGACCATAAGCAATTCTTTCTATATCGCGCCGAATACGAGCAGCGCCCTGCGCACCATCGGTATCTCGGGTGCCGGCACGAATACTTTCAACAACGAGTTTTACCTCGGCGGTAACCTGACGGTCGACGCGGGCGCCAATGCGACAGATCAAGTCACAATGAGCGGGAACATCTTGAACACCAGCGGGCTGATCAAAACCAATGCGGGTATCCTAGTTCTATCCGGAGGCAGCAGCACATTCACCGGCGGCGTCACGCTCGGCAGCGGCACGCTGAGGGTGGGCAACAACAGCGCACTCGGCACGGGGACCTTCACCATTAATGGGGGCACATTCGCTTCGGACAGCAGCACGGCGCGAACGAACACCAACGCGATCACGATGGGCGGTAATGTGCAACTGGGTGACGCCACGGGCACTGGTGCGCTGGTCTTCTCCAACAACAATATCAATCTTGGCGCAGCAACCCGGACGCTTACGGTGAGCAATTCAACAACATTCTGGGGGGCCATCACTAATGGTGGTCTCACCAAAGCGGGCGCGGGGACCATGGCCCTCGCTGCCAGCAACAGCTATGACGGCGTGACCACCGTTTCGGCGGGCGTGCTGAGGATCGGCAACAGCGGTGCGTTGGGCAGCACGAATGGCGGAACGGTCGTGGAAAGCGGCGCGCAACTTCGGCTGATTACTGGTGTAGCCGGCGCGACCAGCTTCGGGAACGGTGAGGCCCTGACCATCAGCGGCGACGGTGGCTCTTATCTCGGCGCCCTCCGTTCCGGAGTTTCTGGCGAAACAAATACTTACCAAGGCAAAGTGACGCTGGCTGCCAATGCGACAGTCAATGCGGGCAGCGGCACTATCCTTATATTGGATGTTGCCTCCGGTGATGCTGTTGACCTCGCTGGCAATACGGTGACCTTCCTCGGAGCGGGAACTCATCAGGTCAACGACGGAATTGTCGGGTCGGGCGGCTTGACCAAGGATGGCACCGGAACCCTCACTCTGTCTGCCTCGAACAGCTACAGCGGTGGCACTCTCATCACGCTAGGCACGCTCCAGATTGGCAATGGATCCACGACGGGATCGGTGGCTGGAGTGATCACCAACAATGGCACATTGGCCTTCAACCGCTCAGACAATCTCACCAACAGCGGTACGATCAGCGGCACCGGCAACTTGACCAAATC
>JBAXCT010000124.1:0-6424 GCA_037141375.1 Chthoniobacterales bacterium
TCGATGATGGTGTCATAGAGCGGGAAATCGAACTGTCCATCGAGCATGTTGGGACCGACGAAGCTCATGATGCCCGCGCGGTCCATGAATGTTTCGCCCACATTATACATCGGCAGCTTGCGCCCGGCATCGACATCGCCGCGGATCGCAGTCCGGTAACGGGCCCAGAACGGCCGGTCGATGTGTTTGACCGCATCCAAGCGGTAGCCATCGAGGTCGAATCGTTTGGCCGCCGCCACCGCGTTGCCGATGAGAAAATCAACGGCCTCGGAATTGGAAAAATTGAAGCCCGGCAACCACTCCTCAAACCACGTGGTGAACTGGTACTCATCCCAACGCCGCAAATTCTTCGTTCCATCGGGAAGATCGATGGATCCAAAATACTCGGGATGCGCCTTGTGGAGCGGATGATCAACATGCACAAACTTCAGCACGAGGTCGGCGACAATGTGCATCTCTTTTGCGTGGGCGGCAGCGACCATTTCCTTGAGCGCAGCCTCTCCGCCGAAGCGCGGCTCCACCTCGGTGTGCGAGACCGGCCAGTAGCCGTGATAACCGGTGTAAAAACGGTAGGGCGGCAGATATTCCTGCCAGGCACCGTCCGGGTTGCGGTTGACGGGAGCGAGCCAGAGGAGATTGACCCCGAGTTTTTCGAAGTATCCTTCCTCGATCTTCCCGCGAATCCCCTGGAAGTCACCGCCCTGATAGTTGGCGGCCGGCGGCACGCGGTCGTCCTTCACCGGACGGTCGTTGGCTTTTTCCCCGTCGGCGAAGCGGTCGGTGAAGGCGTAATACATGATGCCATCCTGCCACTGGAATGCCTCGAGCGGCTGCAGCGGGGCGCGGGCGGCGTTGCTGACATTGCCCTGCTGGTCGGCCACTACGACACGGACCCACGAACCCTTCGGAGGGTCCGGAACTTCAACAGATACCGTGTCGCCTTCGAGTTCGTGCGCGACGACGCGACTGTTGCCGCCGGGAAGCTGGAGCACGGCGGACACCGTTTCGACAGCCGACTCACCTTGGACGATCTGAAAGACAACACGACCATCTGCGGCTGACTTGGCGAAGACCACAGGTGCCTTGCCGCGCCCGGCATCTTCGACGCGGACGACCGAATTTTCGCTGCCGGAGCCATCGCTTGTTTTCTCCGCATTGGCCGGATCGAGCGTCCACGCCCGGTCGATGACCAGCTTGTAGGCGTGCGGTCCGGGCGAGAGCGGGACGAAGAGTTCGAAGGAGCCATCGGCGGTCGGTTTGAGTTCGTGCGACTGCGTGTTCCAGCCGTTGAATTGTCCGGCCACGGTGACCTTGCCCGGCTGAGCGCCCTCACGGTGGTAACGGAAGGTGTGTCCGGTGGGATGCTGCACGCCCAGCAGGAGCAGGCCCGCGAGGGCCTGTTGGTCGCCGGAGTTCGATGCATCCTCATTTTCGGGCGCAACACGAAGCGGAATAGCGATCAAGCCCGCTGCTTTTGGATCGATCGAGAGCGCAAGTGACAATTTCGAAGGATCGTAGACCGCCGTGTACTGCCCGGGGGCGCCCTCGGGGACGGAAAGTTTCATCCCCTGCCCTTCGCCGGGAGAATAAAAACGCCGCATATCCAGAACGAACTGCGAGCCGGCGTCGACCGGTTGCATCGGTATCCAGCCAAGAAATGGTCGGGACACCTCGGCGACCCGGGCATCAGCCGTGAGAACGAACGCGGGCATCAGAAACAGAGAGAGCGCAAAAGCGCGGACAAGTATTGAAACAAGCATAGGGATTGTTGGGGGCTCATCGGGTCGCACCGGACATTCCTCCGGTCGACTGCAAGTCGTAATAGGCGGCGGTCATGGGCCGGAGCTGGTTGATGAGCAACCCGGGACTGTCCATCTCGGAAGGCGTGGTCGACAAGGACACCTCCTCCCCTTTCACTTCGCCGAGCCGGTCCTGGGCCAGGACCGGAACAGTCGACGACCCAGCGATGGTATCCCAGCCAAGGAAACGCATCGCGCGTCGCGGGAACTTGATGCGGACATCGTGCAAGGTCTCCTCGGGATGCAGATTCACCACAACCAGCATGCGCTGTCCGCTTTGTTTGTCATAGCGCAGGTAGCAATACAGCCAGCGCCCACCGACCTCGCCGGGAAAGGCACCGTAGCCGGGATTGTCGGCGTTATCCGGATTGAGGGGATAAAAATCACCGTCACGAAACGCGGGTTGGTCCGCCGCAGTCAGGAGCCGCCGGTAAAATTCGCGCAACTCCTGCTGCTCGCCGCTCAGCTTGGCTCCATCGCAGGTCCCGCCGTTGAACCACTTGGCGAATTCCGGCATCGACCAGTAGTCGAAGATCGTCGTCCGTCCATCGTCGCCTCCGAAGCCCTCCGCCCCGAGCGCAGGTTCCCCGACCTCTTGGCCGTGGTAGACCATGACCGGGCCGCGGGAGAGTCCGAAGAGCAAGGCGCAAACCGGGCGCCCCATATTCATGCCATGGCCGCCCCACTCGCCCGGCGCAGCCAGCCGGACTTCATCGTGGTTCTCCGCATAACGCAGCGCGTTGTCGAAGATGAATGCCCGAGGCCTAAGCGTATCGAGGTCGTTAGCCGCAGCCTTGCCCTCGCAGACTTCCTTGAGCTTGTCGTAGGTCGCGTCGTCGTAGACGGCATCGAATCCGGCGTTGAGCAATTCCGCCATCACCTCGCCGCCCGTCACCACCGCGGTCTGCTCGTTACCGGAAGACACCGCGGACTTTTTGTCATTGTAGGCTTCCGCAAGAAAGTACGTGTCTAGCTTGCGGGATCTCGCCCGTGCGATCAGCCAATGCCAGAACTCAGGCGGCACCATATGCGCCATGTCCACGCGGAAGCCGTCCACCCCAAGCTCCTGCCAATAGGCAATGATCTCGTCCATCTTGGTCCACGTGTCGGGCAAAGGGATGCTGCCGTGATCCCCATGGGGGTAAGCCCGCACCGGCTTTTCCGGATGGGCGAAATCGTAGCCGTAATTTAGCTTGGCCGTCTCGTACCAACTGTCCGCGGGCGGCGCCCAGCTGGTAACATTGTTTCCGGTCACCCGGCCGAAATCTTTCTCGCCGTCAAACAGGCCATCCATTCCGGGGCGAGGTGACTCCTGAGCCGCCGGACCTGCGGTCGGCAAGCGGAGAGGAGGCCCCCCGCCCTCCGCTGCTGCTTCCGGGGTGAGATAGAAAAAGTTGTTTTTCGAATCGAAGAATTTGGCGCGATCATCCCGCGCGCCGAAGGACTTGTTTGGTTTGATCGACGAGTGATAGCTCCGCGCCACATGATTCGGCACGAAGTCGATCAGCACCTTCATGCCCCGCGCATGCGCGCGGTCGAGGAGCGCTGTGAATTCCTCTTTGCGCTTGGCAGGGTCGACCGCATAGTCTGGCGAAAGATCGTAATAATCCCGCACGGCATACGGACTGCCGGCCAGCCCTTTGAGCAGATCCGGATCGTCCGCCGGTTCGCCGATCGCGGAATAATCGGTGGCGGTGGCCTGCTGCAGGACCCCGGTGAGCCAGAGATGCGTGAAGCCGGTGGCTTTGAGTCCGGCCAAAACCGAGTCGCTGAGATCCCGAAATTTTCCGCAGCCATTTTCCTCGAGGGTTCCGCCGCGTTTGCGCGTCTCGTTCGTGTTGCCAAAAAGTCGGGGCAGCAACTGGTAGATGCGCGTGCGCGGACGCTCCGGATCGGTTCGACCCGCGCGACGGAACATCGGTCCATCGCCTCCGGCATCCATGACCAGATAATGACGCAAGGCCCGCTCGCCCGGACCGGAGGCGACCGCAGGATCAATCGCACCGTATAAACGACCACGCCCGCCGTCGGCGGCCATATCCTTGAGGTAGGCGGAAATATTGACGGGACCTTTTTGAGCCAACATTTTTTCCGGCAGTCCGAGAACGAGCTGTGCGGGTTCGGCCACGAGAGAAAATCCGTCGCCCAGTTTTTCCGGCGCACCCCATGCGGTTTTGTTCCACCGTCGCAAGAAGGCGGAGTTCCTGCCGTCCGGACCACTACGCACCGTGACGAGAAGATCAGCCGCAAACGGCAACCAAACGACGCTTCCCTCCTTGCCGCCATCCGCCGGAAGAAGCGGAGAACCCGATCCACCGGGCCGGCCGATGGCGACGAAAAAAGTCTGGTCGGGGCCGTCCACACCCGGACCGAGAGCCTTGATGGTCAGTCCTCGATCTTCCCGCTGGATAATGTAGCGGATTCCATCGGAACCAGGGCCATCGTAGCGTGACTCGGCACCATGGGCCGCGGTCAACACCAGAAGCGTCGACCAGAAAGTCAAAAAGCAGCGCATACGTAACACAAATCAGAATCGGCCGACGCACCGGTGTCAAGGTTCCCACTCCTATCGGCTTGCCGCAGGACCGGCGGTGGCTTCTGCTTGCCTCCATGTCGGGGACAGATCGGACAAGAAAGTCAGGGAGGAAGTGGCAACCGCGGAGTACGCGCTCCGTGCGGTGGCAGATTTTTTCCTACGCCGTGTTGCTGGTCGCCGTGCTTCTGGTGCTGGCACCGCTCTGGCACATCGCCGTGCTCTCCCTCGAACCGCTCAGGCCGGCGCGGGAGATGGCCGCATGGCGCCTTCCGAACCAGCCAGGCCTCACCAACTTCAGCTCGCTCTTCACGCGAACCGATTTTCTCCGTTGGACGATGAACTCCCTAATCGTTGCCCTGGCTGTCACCGCGACAGGCGTGCTGCTTTCCGCCACCGCGGGCTACGCGCTTTCGCGTTTCAAATTTTTCGGCCGTATCGCCGTGCTGCAAAGTTTGCTCATCACGCAGATTTTCCCCGCTACCATGCTCCTGCTGCCGATTTTTCTGATCTTGGGACAACTCGAGCTGATCAACACCTTCATCGGTTTGTCCCTTGTCTATTTGGCCACCGTGCTGCCGTTCTGCATCTGGCAGATGAAAAATTTCTACGACGGGTTTCCGGAGAGCGTAGAGGAGGCGGCAGCGATGGATGGCTGCACACCAGCGGAAATTTTCCGGCTTGTGGTCATGCCCGCCTCCGGCCCGGGCCTGGCCGTGACCGCGCTGTTTTCCTTCGCCGCGGTGTGGAACGAATACGTGGTCGCTGCCGTCCTTCTGCCGCACTCCTCGGTCTTCACACTGCCGCTGGGCCTGCGCTCGCTCCATGCGGACAGCGGGGTCCTGCCGCCCGGCCTTTTCGCTGCGGGCGCGGTGCTGGTCTCCGTTCCGGTGCTCGCCCTTTATCTCCTGCTCAGCCGCTTCCTTGTCTCGCGGGTGCAGGACATCCGGCTCCGCAACTAGTCGCCACGGTAGGAGCACCGTGAGGTCGGAGTCTCGTGGATGGTGATCTCGTGCAGCCCCGGCAACGCCGGTTTGATCTCGCGCCACAACCAGACAGCCAACTGTTCGAAGGTGGGATTCTCCAGCCCGGGGATGTCGTTGAGGTAGCGATGGTCTAGGCGGGCAATGAGGGGTTTGACCCGCGCGCTGATCTCGGAGTGATCCATCAGCCAGCCGGTTACTGCATCGACGGGACCGAACACCGACACCTCGACTTTGTAGCTGTGGCCGTGCATCCGCGCGCACTGGTGATCGGGCGGGACATTGGGCAGCGTGTGGGCGGCCTCGAAGTGGAACAGTTTGGTCAGCGTGACATTCATCGGGACTCTTGTAGCCGCGCGGCGGCACCGCGGCAACCGATCATACACCCCTCGCCCGCGGTTCCCAGATGAATTTGTGCATCTGGAGCTGGAAACGGGCCGGCAATTTGTCTTCCAACATCCAAGCCACGATGTCGGCCGGTGCGATCTTGCCGAACACCGGGCTGAACAGAACAGCCCTCACCTTCGCCGCGAGATCATGCGCGTGCATCTGCCCGCGCGCCCACTCGTAATCCTCGCGCGAACCGAGGACGAACTTCACCTCGTCTCGCTGGGTCAGGTGCGCGATGTTTTCGTAAAGATTGCGTCCGCTCTCGCCGCTCGACGGCGTCTTGAGATCCATGATGCGGTGCACGCGCAGATCGACTTTGGCAATATCGTGAGCTCCGCTGGTCTCCAGCAGGACGGTGAAGCCCTCGTCGCAGAGCATGGCGAGGAGAGGTAGACAGGCGGGCTGCAGGAGCGGTTCCCCGCCGGTGACTTCGACCAGAGGACAGGCGAAGGCGCGGACCCGCTCGACGATTTCCGGCAAGGGTGTCTTTTTTCCTTCATAGAAGGCATATTCCGTGTCGCAGTAAGTGCAGCGCAAGTCGCAGAAGGTGAGACGCACGAAGACGCAAGGCAGGCCCGCCCAGGTGCTCTCGCCCTGCACCGACTGGTAGATTTCGTTGATCGTGAGATTCTGCACGGATCGGAGCCTAGCCGAAGAGACGACAGCCGCAAACCGGACAAATCACTTTTGCCGCAGCCGGAACGGGACTAGATTGTCCG
>JBAXCT010000125.1:0-6422 GCA_037141375.1 Chthoniobacterales bacterium
CACTTTGAGCCGAGGAAAGAAATGCTCACGGAATTTTTCGGCGAGCGGCTCGAATTCGAGAAAGAATTTGTCGCGGACTTGGCGAAGCAGGTCGGTGCCGGGGAGCGCAGAGGACATCAGGCGAAGGGTTCGCTGCCGACCGGGCTCGCGACGTCGCCTGAAGAGGCCGACTTGTTGCGGTCGCTGATCCGCTCAAACTACGAAAAATTCCTGCGCGAACCAGTCCCCGCTTTGGACGGACTCACGCCGCGCGAGGCCGCTGCCCGGCCGAAAATGCGCGGGCGGCTGGTTGATTTGATGAAAGGACATTTGCGATCGGTCGATGACCTCGGCCGCCGCCACGGCGTCACTCATGACATCGGCTGGGTCTTGGAAGAATTGGGACTCGACGAACTCGTGTCCGCCCCGCATTTCGTCGAGCGCGGCATCCCGCTCCCTCGAAATTGGTGGCGGACGTATGATGAAGAGGAGGTTGTGGCAGCCATTGAGGAAGGCGGCCAAATGGATGGGCCGACCACTAGCGGGGCCTGGCCCGAACTGCGCCGGTATCTCGATGACGCGGTCGATAGCGTGCCGCTGCAGGATGCCGAACGCGCTGCGCTGCTCGTCGGGGTCGGTATGGTGCTCCACGTCCTTGTGCCGCGCGGGGCTGTGCCGCCGACGGTCGGCGATGACGAACTTAATGATGAGTTGGCAACGATTTACCGCCAACTGGAGAAGGATGGCGACGTCGCGGAGCGCGTCAAGCGGATGATCGATTCTTCCCCGCAACCAGCACTTCTCGGTACGGTTGTCGGGGTGTTGATGAGGGAGGCGGTCGCTTCCGATGGCGCGTGGCGGGAGATCGGAGATGTTCGTCCCGGAGCCATCGCTGTGATCGCCGTCGAAATCGAAGCCTTGATCCGCTGCCTGCAGCGTGCAGCCCTCGGATAAAACGCTTTCAGCGAAGCTCTTTACAGGCGATGCCACGTGGTCATCCCCATCACCAAAAGGTCTTTTGGTGTCTGGCATAAGCCCGACGCAGCGCGATCCGGTTCGCCCGTCCCCTCGATATTTTACAGGCCAGCTCGAGCCCGTGGACAAGGAGAGGCTTGTAGTCGTTGCGATGGCCGGTGGCCAGGCGTGCTCCAGGTAAACCGTAGTTGAAAGTTGAGTGATGAGCGTTGAAGGACTGAGCAGGAGCGACTTACGGCCTCGGCTTGCCTCACTCTTGGGCTGAGTGCGCCCGGATCAACAAGTCGTTGGTTTTCAATCTCTCAATTGCCTTCGGCGGTTTCCGCCTCGCGAGCCTCCTGTAACAATGCCAAATTCTTAATTTGCTACTTGTGCGAGCGGGGAGACCGTGACGGTGGGCGATGCGGGCAACGCGGCCGATAGCACGCCTTACGGCGCGGTGGCCGATGTCTTCGCCATCGGCAAATACGAGGTGACGATCAGCCAATACACCACGTTTCTCAACAGCGTGGCCTCGGTGACGAGCGACAGCTACATCGTCAATCTCTGGAACGCGAGCATGACGAGCGATCTTAACATTGCCGGCATCAGCCGCAGGGGCAGCGGAACGCTGGCCAGTCCGTACAGCTATTCGGTGATCGGCAGCGGCAACCGCCCGAGTGCCTACGTGAGTTGGTTTGACGCGGCGCGATTTGCCAACTGGGTGAATAACGGCGCGGTCAATGGCGCGAGTACCGAGACCGGGGCTTACACGCTCAAGGGGGCAACCTTCGTGGTAGGATTCACCAAAAATGCGGGGGCCACGTGGTTTCTTCCCAGCGAGGACCAGTGGTATAAGGCTGCTTATTACAAGGCCGGCGGGACCAATGCCGGTTACTGGGTTTATCCGACCAAGAGCGACACAATCGCTGGCAACACGATCGGCGTGGCGGGCTCGGCAAACTATGACGATGGAAATTATGCTCAGGATCAAAACAGCCTCCCAAGTAAGCTGACCGATGCCGGTGGCTACGGGAGCAACTCGGCGAGCGCCTATGACACCTACGATCAAGGAGGCAACGTGTTTGAGTGGAATGATGCAGAGATCGATTCCAACCGGGGCCTCCGCGGGGGCTCTTGGGGCAACACCGACCCCTTCCTGCAGTCTTCCTTCCGCTACAGCAGCCTCCCCATTCTCGAGAGCGACCGCGTGGGGTTTCGCGTTGCCAGTGTCCCCGAGCCGTCGGCCTATGCGTTGGTTCTGATGGCCGGAGCGGGATGGCTGCTCTGGAGGCGCCGGAAGGTTAGCCTTTGATCTTTGGCTCTTTGCCTTTCATCAAAACCATCTACACGTTGCCCAGCGGTTCAAGCCGCATTGCTTTTCGGAACGATTCGGTGAGGTGTTGTTGGATGTCGACGAGTTTTTGATCCCCTCCGGTCCTGCGTGTTGGTTTCTCCCGTCGTTCATGGCGGGCAAGTATTCAGCGTTGGGTGACACGTCCGTCGGCCTTGACCATGTTGATCCCGAAATTACCGCCTGTGGCGTGGAAAGGTTCGAGGTCGGAGGCGATGGTGAGACGTCCGATATTGGAAATCTGGAACACGCCGCTTCGGCCGTAGATTTTCACGCTGGCTGGCGTCTCGTCTTGCAGAACGGGGGAAAAATAGTAGCTGGTGCCGTGCTTTTCGAAATCTTTTTTGGTGGCGGCATCGCTCGGGCAGATCAGGATTTCCTGCGTGATGCCGTAAGGACCCAGCTTCTCGAGCGCCGTGCCGGGATTCTCCGCTTCGGGTGGCAGCGATGGCGGCACTGTCTCGATGGCCGGATACCGGTAGTCGTTGTCCGCTGCATACTGCTGCACCGCCACGCCGATCTGTCGCAGGTTGCTCAAGCACTTGGTCGATCTACCGCGTTCGATGGCGCCTCCCACCACGGGGGTGCTTAAGCTAGCCAAGATGGCAATGATGGCCATCACCACCAGAAGTTCCACCAGGGTGAATCCATATTTCATCACTGGGTTGCACCGCTCTTTTTTGCTTCGACCTTGCGCTCCCAGTAACGCCGCGAGCGATCGATGCGCTGGGTCGGCGTCATCTTGGCGTCACGCGCCAAGCGGCGGTCCTCCATCCGCTCTTGGACATCCGGACGGTTGAAAAACTCCTGCGCTTTGGCGCGGCGCTCTTGCTCGGGCAGGTCGCGGACCGACTGCCAGAAATTGCGCATCTCCGTCGCCTCCGCTCGGGCTTTTTCCTGCTCGGCGGCCGGCAGCAGCTTGATCTGGGCTTCGACGCGTTCGGCGATCCGCTGGGGATCACGCGGTGGCCCCCCGGACCTGTCGCCCCGTGCTGCGGATCCGATCCACGAACCGCCACGCCCCCGACCCTCCGGGGCATCGGTATTGTTGCGGCTTTCGCCGCGCAGGACAAACACCTCGCGGGACACGCCACCGGCGTTGCGGAAAAGTGTCGGCGCCGCCTGGGCCATGGGACCTGCCTTGGGTGCTTTTGCGACCGGCTTCCAATCGGAGGGCGCCGCCAAAAGGACTCCGGTTTTGTCCGAGGCCTCGGCCAGCAGATCGTGCAGAGCGCCGCCGCCCGAGGGCGTCCACTCGACGCGGCGGAGATCCAGCGCCTGTCCCGATTGTGCCTGGATCGATCCATAGCCGCCGGCCCCGTAGATGGACCAGTCTTCGGCCGTTTGACCCGAGCGGAACGAAGCCAAGGCTGCATCGATCGCTGCCTTTGCCGGCGCCCCAATGTAACCCACGCGCCAAGTCGAGTCGGTGCGCACGCTCACGATATCGAGGGCTTCGGTTGGCGTTACGCGGTAGACATCGAGGGAGACCTTGTTGGTCGGGTCAAGGTTGGTCACGATTTCGATACTCCCCTGCTTGCCGATCGACTCGAGAACCTTGTTCAGCGGGGCCTCGTTGACACGGATCGTCACCAGTCCCCAGCCGCTGTAAATATGCCATGCCAGCCCGCCGAAAAGGACGGCGAAGAGGGCTACGAAGGATCGTTTTTTCATAGTCTTAAACATTCCAACCCCGCAACCGGCCGCAAGTTGCATCCAATCTATGTTCCCACTTTGCCTTGCGGATACTCTCCGGGATGCTAGTTTGGATAGTTCGTTCCAATGACTGACCGAGAGTCCAACCCCGTGCAGGAGGCTAAGCTGCACTTCCTTGATTACTGGCGGGTTATTCGTCTCCGCTTGCCGATCATTGTGCTCACCTTCCTTCTGGTGGTCATCACCGCGGGCGTCACCACGTATTTCCTGCCCCGCCAATACGAGTCGAATGTCATCATCGAGGTCGAACAAAACGACCAGAAAATACGCATTTTTCGCGATGGTTATGACGGAGGAATGGGCCTAGACCCGAGGTTTGCCACGACCCAATTCCAGATTATCCAGCGCAAGGAGATGCTTTACCCGGTCATCGACTCGCTAAGATTGGTCGAAAAATGGGCGGAGGCTTACGGGATCCGCACGCGCGAGGAGGCCTACTTCAAGCTGCGCGGCATGATTGATGTGCGCGAGGTTCGCAACACCAACCTGCTCCAGATCAGCGTCGAGAGCACCGATCCGGCCGAGGCCTCGGAACTGGCGAACTCCATCGCCACGGAATACCAGCGCAAGCGGATCGACGACCAGCAGAAGCTTCTCAGCCGCTCCCTCGCCACCCTCGAAGACGAGGTGGCCAAGCAGCGCAAGAAAGTGGCGGAGACCAATGAGGAAATGGGGCGCATCCGCACCGAGACGGGCATCACCGATCTCAACCCGGACAGCATGGAAGACCCGATGCAAGCCAAGGAAAAAGTCCTGGTAGACCAAGAGCAGTTGGTCAACGAGGCCCGAATCAAGGCCTCGACCTTGCGGGCGAAATACAGCGAGATCGAAAAATTGTCCGGAGACGACCTCATGCGGGCTTTGCCCACGTTGGAGATCCAGGACGAGACCGTCTCAAAGATTCTCCCGCAGTATCAGGAGACCGACTCCGAGTTGGCCCGATCGATGCAGTCGGGCCTCGGGCGGCGCCATCCGACCATCCAGGCTCTGGCGGCGAAGAAGGCCACCTACGAACGCCAACTTTCCGACCAAGTCCTCAGCATCCGGCGCACCCTCGCCGCCAATCTCGAGATCACCGAGCGATCCTTGGCCGCCATGGAGGGTGGCCTCGAAAAAACGCGCGGCGAACAGCGCGACTCAAAAACCCGCAGCTCCGAATACGCCCGCGCCAAGAACGCCTACATTCAGGCCAAAAAAGTCCTCGAGTCCGCCGAACTTCGTCTCTCCACCGAGACCATGCAGCGCAGCATGCCCTTGAGCCCTGCCAGAATTTGGGAACGGGCGGAACCATCTTCGTTCCCCTCCAAGCCGAAGGTCTGGCTCAACATGGCTCTCGCGGTGGTGGTAGGCATGATCCTCGGCATCGGCTTGGCCTTCTTCCTCGAGTACCTCGACACCAGCGTCAAGACGATGGAGGACGTGGAGAATTTCCTCCAGGTGCCGGTGCTTGCCGTGATACCGCAGGACATCAGTGTGCTGATCGACCATCCCGAGGTGACGGCTGATGCGGAGGCGTACCGCATCCTGCGCACCAACGTGGAGTTCAACCGCAAGTCGGCCGATGCCAACACCTTCACCTTTGTCAGCGGCGGGGCGGGCGAGGGCAAATCCACCACGCTAGCCAACCTCGCCTTCACCTTCGCCGAGGGTGGCTACAATACTTTGATCGTCGATGCGGACCTTCGCCGCCCCTCGCAGCAGCGCGTCTTCGGTATCGACGGCGGGCGAGGACTCACCGATTTCCTCACCTCTGACCTCGATCTCGAAGACCTGATCCAGACCACGCCCCAGCCCAATTTGTTCATCCTGCCGAGCGGCAACCTGCCTTCCGATGCGGTTGGAATTCTCAACTCGCAGCGCATGCTTGACCTCGTCGCCCAAGTCAAAAGCCGCTTCGACATCGTCTTCTTCGACTCGCCGCCCATCCTCGGGGTAAGTGATGCCTCGGTTCTCGTGCGTGCGGTCGATCTGACCATCATCGTGGTTCAGCACCGTCGCTTCCCGCGCGCCATGCTCCAGAGGGTGAAGCAGGCCATCGTCAGCGTCGGCGGGAACATCCTCGGCGTTGTGCTCAATAACGTGGATGTTCGCCATGACCAGTATTACGAGTATTACACGAACTACTACAGCTACTACAACCGCACCCCAGCTGAGGGAGGCTTGGCCGTCGATGGCAGGCCCGTGGCCAAAGCCAGCACGAAAACCCGCGGTACACGCACGGATGGCGATGAATATTAAATCCTTCCGAATCATCCTCGCGGTTTGCGCAACCTTTTTGCTGGGCCTGCTTGCTCCGGTCTCGGCTTACGATGCGGTCTTCCGCGTCGGCGACACCATCGAGATGCGGATTGGCGGCGTGCCCAACGAGGAGACCCAACTTGTCACCGGGCCTTACACGGTGGACGGCGAGGGCTTCATC
>JBAXCT010000126.1:0-6420 GCA_037141375.1 Chthoniobacterales bacterium
GTCTGCACCTCGCGCGTGAAGCGAAAGTTTTCGCCCTCCCTGTAGAACGCCGTGATCATGGTTGGGATGGTGCGGACGGACGGACGGTGTGCGGTTCGCCGCCAGGCACGCCGTAGGCCGCGGCATGGGCTGGCGAAGGCGATGACGTGTGGGTCTCCTGGTCCGCTGGTTGCGCGAAGTGGATGAGCAGCAGCAGACCGGCGATGAAGATGTAGAGGCCGATGACGGCGAGGATGACCTCGGTTTCGAGGGCATTAACTTTTTTATCCGGCGCTTTGGGCGAGTCGGGCATGGCGGTGGCGTCCGGGGAGACACTGCACCAAAGCACGAATAGCCGCGCGGCGGGAGGAAAAAATGCCCGACAACAAAGCGGGCGCCCCTTCCGGGACGCCCGCCGTGTTGAATTTCGCTGTCGGCTTACGCGTTGGCTTCAGCCGGGACCGCGTCTTTGTCTCGGTCCTTCATGGCCGCCTTGCGGCTGAGTTTTACCTTGCCGCGGTCGTCCACGCCGATGCATTTGACCCAGATTGAGTCCCCGACTTTGACCACATCCTCGACCCGGTTGACGCGGAAGTCAGCCAACTCGGAGATGTGGACGAGTCCGTCCTTGCCGGGCATGACTTCGACGAAGCAGCCGAATTCTTTGATCGTCACGACGGTGCCCTGGTAGAGTTCGCCGATATCGATCTCCTTGGTCATGCCGGAGATGATTTCCTTCGCGCGGCGCAGGCTGTCGCCATTGCTCGAGTAGATGTGCACGGAGCCGTCGTCCTCGATGTTGATCTCGGCGCCGGTCTCGGCAACGATTCCCTTGATCGTTTTGCCGCCGGGGCCGATGAGGAGGCCGATTTTGTCCTGCGGGATCTTGAGCGTCTCGATGCGCGGGGCATACGGGCTCATCTCGGTACGGTGGCCGGCGAGCGCGCCGTTCATCACCCCGAGGATGGTGCCGCGGGCCTCGGTCGCTTCGTCGATCGCCTGCTTGAGGATGTCGAGGCTGAGTCCGGGCAGCTTGAGGTCGAGCTGAAAGCCGGTGACGCCTTTTTCCGTGCCGCAGAGCTTGAAGTCCATGTCGCCGAAGTGATCCTCGGAACCGAGGATGTCCATCAGCGTTGTGTAGCGCTTGAGTGCACCGCCGCCATCGTGCTCGGTGACGAGGCCGACCGAGATGCCGGCCACGGGACGCTTGATCGGGACGCCTGCGTCCATGAGGGCGAGCACGCCGGAGCACACGCTGGCCATCGAGGTCGAGCCGTTGGACTCCATCACCTCGCTGGTTACGCGGATGGCGTAGGGGAACTCATTCTCCGGCGGGATGACCGGGCGCACCGAGCGCTCGGCGAGCGCGCCGTGGCCGATCTCGCGGCGATTCATGCCGCCGAAGCGGCCGGTCTCACCGACGCTGAACGGCGGGAAGTTGTAGTGCAGTATAAAGCGCTTGGTGCCTTCGCCGCCGGCGTAGGTGTCGAGGTTCTGTGCCTCGTCGGCCGGGGCCAAGGTGGCCAGGGCCATCGCCTGCGTCTCGCCGCGCTGGAAGAGCGCGGAACCGTGGGCGCGGGGCAGCATGCCCACTTCGGCCTCGAGCTTGCGCAGATCGTGCAGGCCGCGGCCGTCGCAGCGCTGCTTGCGGTCGAGGATGCTGATGCGGAACGCTTTTTTCTGCAGGTAGTCGAAGGCCTGCCCGACCGTGAAGGGTGTCGCTTCCGGGAACTTCGCCTTGATGGCGGCCTCGACTTCCTGGCGTAGGGCGCCGACCGCCTTGCTGCGGGCGACCTTGCCGGAGGTGTAGAGGGCGGCCTCGATGCGGTCGCCGGCCACGGAGTAGGCGATCTCGAGGAGAGCGTCGTCCACCTTGAGCGGCGCGTATTCGCGCTTCGGCTTGCCGGACTTGGCGGCCAGGTCGCGCTGCATGGCGACGAGCTTGCGCACCGGTTCCTGGGCGGCGTCGAGCGCGGCCTTGAAATCCGCCTCGGGCAATTCGTCGGCTGCACCCTCGATCATGATGACTTCGTTTTCCTTGCCGACATAGACGAGGTCGAGGTCGCTCTGTTCGCGCTCGCTGTGCGTCGGGTTGATCACGAACTGGCCGTTGACGCGGCCGATGCGCACCGCGCCGATCGGGCCGTCAAACGGGATGTCCGAAACAGTGAGCGCGGCGGAGGCGCCGTTGATGCTGAGGATATCCGGGTCGATCTCGCCGTCCGCGCTGAGCAGGAGGCTGATGATCTGCGTCTCGAAGAAGTAATCCTTCGGGAAGAGCGGACGCAGCGGACGGTCGGTCATGCGCGCGGTGAGGGTTTCCTTTTCTGTCGGGCGTCCCTCGCGCTTGAAGTATCCGCCGGGGAATTTGCCTGCGGCTGCGGCCCTTTCTTTGTAGTCGACGGTGAGCGGGAAGAAGTCCTGCCCGTCGCGCAGTTTGGTCGCGGAGACCGCGCTGACCAGGATGATGGTTTCGCCGGAGCGTACCATGACGGCGCCGTCGGCGAGTTTGGCAATTTTGCCGGTTTCGAGTGTGATTTCGTTTTGGCCGATCTGGCCCGAGACGATGGTGTGTGACATGTGTGTGCGTTTTGTGGTTAGCGAAGAACCTTCCCCCGCATCATCCCAAAGCACAGGATGCAAAGCTCCAAAGGTGGAGGTCTGGATCCCAGGCTGCAGTATGAGTGGCGGGGTCGGGGACTTCTATGGTTTCAGCAAAAAACTGCCGCGAAGGCGGCGGTTTGGTTTATTTGCGAAGATTGAGACCCTCGAGCAGCTTGGTGTAGCGCTCGGTGGCCGTGTCCTTGAGGTAGTCAAGGAGGCTGCGGCGGCGGGCTACCATCTTGAGGAGTCCGCGGCGGGAGGAGTGGTCCTTGGCGTGGCCCTTCAGGTGCTCGGTTAGTTCGTTGATGCGCTCGGTCAGGCGAGCGATCTGTACGTCCGCGCTTCCGGTATCTTTGTCATGCAGCGCCACGCTGCCTACGGCTGTCTTGGTCATAAAGTAAGGAGGCGAGAATAGCGGGAAAACGGTCTGGGGCAAGGAGGAAGTTGGGAAGAGGGGGAGACGGAAACTTGAACGTTGGGTAAAAAAGGCCTCTGATTAGGCGGTTGCGGGGGTGGAGGGTGCACTTGAAGGCGTAAGCTGCATAGCCCGCTCGCAGGTCGCTATCCGGACAGCCAGTTCTCCAGCTTCAGAGTCGGAACGCGGCCGAATTCCCGGGTTTTTCCTTAACCAGCCGTGCTCCGACCGAGAGCGCGTGCCCCTGCGGTTGTAACTCATCGGGGCAGACAAACGTTGCTCGCCTCGCCCGAGAGGATGATTGTCCGGGCCGAGGCCTTGAGTTTGGCCAGCTTGTTGCTGTCGCAAGCGGAACAAGGTTTCCTGATTTTAGCCCGCACTCTGCGTTCTCGGCGTCCTCTGCGGCGATTGAAATCAAGAACTGCAGAGGGCACAGAGAGCCCAGAGAGTTTGTAACTAAAGTAGAAGCGGCGTCCCCGCTGCTCAATTACCCAACTATGGATACAGCTTGGTCCAATCGCCGCGCCTACCCGATCCGCAGGGCGCCGGGAATTCCTGCATCCAAAGTTGCGAGTTTCGCGCTGTTCGCTTTGGCCAGTTGCAGCAGATATCCGTCGGTCAACTGCGCCGGCGTGCGCACGTAAGACGGTAGTTTGTCGATCGCCACGGAATCCGGGACAAAATCAAAGGGAACACGGCTCGACTTTTTCATGCCGGAGAGCGTCTCCTGTGCCGCATCGAGATTCCTCGACAAGCCGGCCTGCAGGCTCACGCGCAGGAATCCCAACTCGGTGATCGGGCAGGTGAGAAACGCGGATGCCCCATCCGCCGTTTCCTTATACCAGAGACTGGCTTTCTGGTGGTCGGCGTGGTCCTGATGGGCCAGCGCCAGCAGCGCATTCACATCGAGCAGATACTTCACGGGAACTCGGCAAGCAACTCGCGCACCATCGCGCTCGTTACCTTGGTTTCGCGCTTGGTGACCTGGGCCACCCGCAGCCCGGAGATCTTGTCCTTCACATAAACGGGGGCGGAAGGTTTCGGCACGCGGGGCTTAAGCAGAATGGATTCGCCGGTAATCTCGCAATCGAACTTGGTGCCGGTTACCAAGCCCAGTCGGCTCCGCGCCAGACGCGGTAGCACGACTTGGCCTCTGCTGGAGAGCGTGGTTGTCATGAAGACAAATTCGCCCTGCCCCAGCCAGCCGTCAAGTAAGACGAACTTACTTTTTTTCTGCGCCCCCGCCCCATCCGGCAAAAACTCTGTGAAAAGCGAGCTGCTCAAGTCATCTTCGGCCCATGCCGACACTAGAAATCCCGCCTAAAGCCTTCATCGGCATGGTCCATGTCGGAGCGTTGCCCGGCACGCCGCAGGCCTCGCGATCCGTGGACGAACTGGTTCGCGCCGCGGTGCAGGAAGTATGGACTCTGGCCGAGGGGGGGTGCGATGCCATCCTCGTCGAGAACATGCACGATATTCCCTATCTCAAATGCGAGGCCGGACCGGAAGTCGTTGCTGCCATGACCGCCGTCTGCCGCGCGGTCCGGGAATCCACCGACTTGCCTTGCGGAGTGCAGGTTCTGGCCGGGGCCAACGAGGCCGCGCTGGCTGTCGCATTGGCGGCCGGGTTCGATTTTATCCGCGCCGAGGGTTTCGTCTTCGGTCACTTGGCCGATGAGGGATGGATGGATGCCTGCGCGGGTCCTCTCCTGCGCTACCGCAAACAAATCGGCGCGGACCATATCGCCGTGTGGACCGACGTGAAAAAGAAGCACGCTGCGCATGCCATGACGGCCGATGTTTCCCTAGCCGAAACGGTCAAGGCCGCGGAATTTTTCGGCGCGGATGGAGTGATCGTGACTGGGGAGGCGACCGGACGCGAAACTTCCTCCGCCGATCTCGCGGCGGCGCGTGGCGCGACAAAGTTGCCGGTTGTTGTTGGTTCCGGCGTCACTCCGCACAACGCGGCCGCAATGCTTGAGCACGCTGATGCCGTCATCGTCGGCTCGTCGTTGAAGCGCGATGGTCATTGGACCGGTCCCGCCGATCTGGAGCGCGTGCGCGCGCTGGCCCGGGCCGTGGCCGCCGCGCGCTGATTTTTATGGCCCGCATTCTCGTCGCCATGTCCGGCGGGGTGGATAGCTCCGTTGCCGCGCTTTTGCTCCGCGAGCAGGGCCACGAGATCGAGGGTGCCTACATGAAGAACTGGATGGCCGAGTGGGATCCGCTCGGCCAGTGTCCTTGGGAGCAGGATGTGGCCGACGCGCGCGCCGTGGCGGAAAAGCTCGGCATCCCGTTCCGCGTGGTCAACCTCATTGAAGATTACCGCGAGCGCGTCGTGGACTATTTGCTCAAGGGCTACGCCGAGGGCGTGACACCGAACCCCGACGTCTATTGCAATCGCGAGATAAAGTTTGGCGTCTTCCTCGACCTCGCGCTGCGCGAGGGCTTCGAAGGCATCGGCACCGGCCATTATGCCCGCATTGCGCCCGGCCCGGAAGATGCACGCTGCATTTACGAGGGCCGCGATCCCGGCAAGGACCAGTCGTATTTCCTCGCCATGCTGCAGCCCGGGCAAATCGCGCACGCTTGGTTCCCCGTCGGCGAATTGCTCAAAAGCGAAGTGCGTGCCAAGGCCGCCGCCGCCGGTCTCGTCACTGCGGAGAAAAAAGACAGCCAGGGAATCTGCTTCATCGGCAAGGTGCGAATGCAGGACTTTTTGAAAGAATATCTACCGGAAAAACCGGGCTCCATCGTCGATCTTGAGGGTCGCGGCCTCGGCGAGCACCGCGGATTACACAATTACACGCTCGGACAGCGGCGCGGTATCCGCGTCGCTTCGCCGGAGCCGAACACCGCTTACGTCGTGGTCGAAAAGCGAATCGTGACAAACGAACTCGTCATCGGTTACGACCGCCCCGACACCCAGGGGCTCTATGCATCGCGCGCGCTGGTGACCCATCTCAGCACCGCGGGTCTGGCGCTTCCCGCGCAGGCTCGCATTGAGGCACGTCCGCGGTATCGGGCGCCGCGTGTCGCGGTTGAATTCAGCCGCCGCGATGATGGTTCGGCCGAAGTTACGTTTGCTGCACCCCAGCGCGCCCTCGCCGCCGGCCAGATCTGCGCGCTCTACGATGGCCCGTGTTTGCTGGGTGGCGGGGTATTCGCCCAGATCGGTTAATGGAGGGCGCGGCCGTCCCCGGCCGCCGCGGAAGCTGGCGCGGTTCGCGGGGACGCGCATCGGAAACCCGCTGGCTACGTACGTGGCAAGCTGCCAAAGTGAATGCCGTCCGCAGCTGCAGACACGCCTCCTGATGCCGTTTCTCCGAAATACGCTGATCGTGCACTGGCTTGCCGGCTTCGCCGTCGCCGCCGTCATCGCGGGTTGCTCGCGGCCCGAAGCCACGCCGATCCGCGTCGGC
>JBAXCT010000127.1:0-6376 GCA_037141375.1 Chthoniobacterales bacterium
GCTCGGCAATGTGCTGGCCCAGATGACGGAGATCGAGGGCTCGCTGCAACGCACTCGGGAGATCCAGCAACGTGGCGATGCCGCGGGCGCTTGGGAGAGTATCCAGACGGCCTCAGTGAAATACCCCGGCGACACCGAAATTAACCGACTTCGCGCCGATCTGGCGAGCGGAGGAGCAGCCACCTTTGTGCGCTCACTCAACAAAGGCGACGAAATGCAGCAGCGCGGCGACTACGGGGCGGCTCTGGCTTGGTATCTCGATGCGCACCGCCAATATCCACCGAGTCAGTTCGCGCAAGAGAGAATCGACGCCGTAGCGACCCGCATACTGCCCGGATCCTCCCCCGCGCAACCTTGACCCTGCCAGATGGCGCGAGGTAATTGCGTTGCGGTGATCAGGTCGGCTGTTGTAGGAATAACTGAAGTGTGTAGCTGACTGCATGATCAAAGACCTACCAGCAGTGGATCTTCCACCCTTGGAAGCATCGCGACCATCGGTGGTAGAAATCTCCCATGCCGAACCGCGGCGGGGCATGCTGATCGTGCTGCGCAACATCGCCAAGCAGCCTTGGTTTACCAGCCTTTGCCTTTTCGCGGCGGATCTGTGCTTGGTGACTGTAGCCTATCTTGTCAGCCGGGCGATCCGCGTGAACCAAGCCCTGCCAATGTCTCCGGCTTACTTGGTGCAAGTGGGGACGTTTTTTCTGTGTATTCTTGCCGCAGTCGCCCTGATCGGCGGGTACAAGGCGCGGCGGACATTCCGGGCCCTGCAGTTTGCCGCCGAGTTTGCCCTTGCCGTGGTGATCGGAGCGGCCGTCGGCGCGTTTGTCCTCTTCGTGTTTTTCTCCACTCGCGACTTTTACGGCGAGCAAAGTCGCGTCGTGCTTTTCTATACTGCCATCGGCTACGCGCTCCCGGCTCTGGCTCTCCGCCTGCTTGCTGCCACGGTATGGACGCGGCGCGCGCGCCGGGTACCCTACCTTGCCATCGGAACCAATGCCGAACTTGAGCAGTTCGAGAGATATTGCGAGAAAGCAAGTTTCCACAACCCCGTAGTGCTGGCCGATATGGATCTACGGGTTGTCAGCGACCTCATGATGGAGAGCGCACGAGCAATCAAGGTCTCTCCGCGCACCGTCATTCAGGAGGCCGCACATCTCGATGTCTCGGCAAAACCCGGCAGCGCAACCAGACGGGCTCATGATTTCGAGGGCATTGTTCTCACCGATCCCGTCGAATCTTACCCCAGCGCTTTGCTTGAAAAACTCGCGCGTCTGCACTTTCTGCGCATCCCCGTCTACAGCGAGGACACTTTTTTCAGCGAGGTGTGGCGCAAGGAATCTGTGCACCGATTGGACCACTCGTGGGCCATCCGGCAGAACTTCCAGTTGGCGAGGCACTCGGCCTACCGCTATCTCAAGACGGCGGCCGATTACGCTTTCGCCGTGCTGGTTTTGCCGATCGCCCTCCCCCTCATGCTGCTGGTTGCCGCAGCGGTGATCCTCGACAGCGGTTTCCCCGCCTTTTACCGGCAGGAGCGCGTCGGGCGCGGGGAAGGGATGTTCACCCTGCTCAAATTCCGCACCATGAAAGTCCGTGACGGTGAGGATGACCCTTACACGCGCGACAATGATATTCGGATCACCCGGGTGGGCCGACTGCTGCGCCTCATGCGCATCGATGAATTGCCCCAGATCTTCAATGTCCTGCGCGGCGAAATGAGCCTAGTCGGGCCGCGGGCTGAGTGGTCGCGCATCGTCGCCGACTACGAAAAGAAAATTCCCAGCTACCATCTGCGGCATTTGGTCAAACCGGGCATCACCGGTTGGGCACAGGTCAATTACCGCTACGGATCCGATCTGGACGACGCGATCGAGAAGTTGCGCTACGACCTCTACTACATCAAAAATTACTCGCTTGTCTTGGACATCGAGATTCTTCTGAAAACCATCCTTAAGGTTTGTTCCTTGGGGGGCAAATAGTTTGCCCGCAGATTAAACTTTCTTTCGCCGAGGGAAGAGCCAAGCATCGCGGCCTTTCGTTTGAAGCGTCTCGTCCAACTGTGGCCATGGGTTGCCGCCGCCTTGAGCGGCGCGTTGCTCGTCCTGAGCTTCGCTCCGTTCGAGCAGTCATGGCTCGTCTGGATCGCACTCTCCCCGCTGTTCGCCGCGATCTGGTTCGGCCCTGTCCACCCTAGCCACCCACTGCTGCGCAAGGTCGAACTGGGCTACACGACCGGGCTCGTTTACTTCCTCGGTTCGCTCTCGTGGCTGATCTCCGTCACCCCGCTGGGCTGGTTTCTCCTGTGTCTCTACCTGTCCCTTTACCCCGCGGTGTGGGCTGGCGTGGTCTGGGTCATCGCGACTCCCCGCGAAACAACAGCCGCAGCGCCTTCGGTCTGGCTCAGTTCCTCCCGCAATTTGCTGACCGCTGCGCTCGCCGCCGCCGCCTGGGTGTCTATGGAACTGCTGCGCGGCACCGTCTTCAGCGGCTTCGGCTGGAACGCCCTCGGCATCGCCCTCCACGCGAACATCCCGCTGATCCAGTTGTCCTCGCTCACCGGAGTGGGCGGACTCTCTTTTCTCATCGTGATGTCATCCGCCGTGGCCGTGGCCACCGTGCGGCGGTTGATGATCGAGGCCAAAGGCGGCAAGATTCGCGCGCACTTCGATTTCACGCTGACCATGGCCCTGATTATTGCGGCTTTCAGTTACGGTCTGCGGCAACTGGGGACATCCGGCGAAACAACGAAGCTTCGTGTCGCCGCCTTGCAACCGGCAATCCCGCAGAACGAAAAATGGAACCCCGCCTTCGAGAAACGCATCTACGACACGCTCGAGCGGCAGACCGCAGCGGCGGCGGCGATGCAGCCGGATTTGCTCCTCTGGCCGGAGGCGGCGACCCCGCGTGGCTTTTTCGAGGATCCGGTGGCCAACGAGTTTGTCAAAAAGCAGATGGCAGGCGGTACATTTTCCCTGCTCTTCGGTTCGCTCATCCTGAGCCATGAAGCCGACTACAACGCGGCCATAATGATGACCAAGGACGGGGCGGATCCGCAGGTTTATCCCAAAACCCACCTCGTCATGTTCGGTGAATACGTGCCGCTGAGGGAGAGTTTCCCCCTCTTTGCCATCATCGTCGGCAATCAGGTGCCGGCGGACTTCGATGCCGGCGATGGACCGGTCATTTTCCGCCTCCCCTCGCCGCAGTTGGCCATCAGTCCGCTCATCTGCTTCGAAGACACCATCGGAGAACTCGGCCGGGCCGGAGCAAACCGGGGAGCCCAGCTTTTCGTCACCCTGACCAACACCGGCTGGTTCAAGCGCACCGCGGCGGGAGCGCAGCACCTGGCGCATGCCGTGTTCCGTTGCGCTGAAACCCGCCGCCCCATGGTCCGCTGCGCCAATACCGGAGTGACCTGCGCGGTGGACGGCCTCGGTCGCGTCGGCCAAAAGTTCGCCGCACCCGATGGTGACACTTTCGGCGAAGGATCGCTCCTCGCCGAGATCGAGGTGCCCGTCAGTCCCCCGACCACCTTCTATCTGCGCTGGGGCGAAGTTTTCTCCTCGGCCTGCCTGATGCTGACTTTCGGAGCCTTGGGATGGTCCGCGGTGCGGCGGCGTGCGGCATGACGCTCTTGTTTCTTTTCATGGAGGGATTCTTCGGCCAGTATCCTCGACCGTGAAAATACGTGTTACCGTTCTACCCAAACCTTCCGTGCTTGATCCCCAAGGCGTGGCCACCGCGGGAGCCATGAAGCACCTCGGGTGGCCCGGAAATCCGCGCGTGCGGGTGGGAAAAATGATCGAGATCGAGGCGCCCGGCGCCACTCCCGACGAGGAGCAACTGCACGCCATCTGCCGCGACCTGCTTTCCAACCCGGTCATCGAGGACTACACCATCGAATTCGAGGACCGATGAAATTCGCCGTCCTGCGTTTTCCCGGTTCCAACTGCGACCAGGACTGTCTGCGAACGCTGCGCGACAACTTCGGCGCATCCGCGGATCCGGTCTGGCACAAGGAAACATCGGTCGACGGCTACGATGCGATTCTCGTGCCGGGTGGATTTTCCTTCGGTGACTACCTGCGGTGCGGGGCCATCGCCCGCTACTCGCCGGTCATGGGCGCCGTGACCCGCGCCGCCGCACGCGGCGTGCCCGTGCTCGGCATCTGCAACGGCTTCCAAATCCTCTGCGAAGCCGGCCTGCTTCCCGGCGCGCTGGTGCGCAACCGCGGACTGCACTTCATCTGCCGTCCTGTCCATCTGCGTGTGACAAACACCGTCAACCCGTTCACTCGAGCGGCGAAGGAAGGCCAGATTCTCCGCATACCGGTGGCCCACGGCGAAGGTTGCTATTTCGCCGATGATGCAACTTTGGACGAACTGGAGCAAAAAGGGCGCGTCGCCTTTCGTTACTGCGACGAGAACGGCGCTGTCACCCCCGCAGCCAATCCCAACGGATCGGTGCGCAATATCGCCGGCATCCTCAATCAGCAGGGCAATGTCCTCGGCCTGATGCCCCACCCGGAGCGGGCCTGCGAGGAACGGTTGGGCAGCACCGACGGAACCCTTTTCTTCACCAGCCTGCTCGGCGCTGGCCTTGCCTCGGTGTCATGAAAGAGCCCGCCATCACTCCGGCGATCATCGCCAAGCACGGCATCACTCCCGAGGAGTTCGTGCGGATCCAAGAGATTCTCGGCCGCGATCCCAACTTCACCGAACTCGGCATCTTCTCGGTCATGTGGAGCGAGCATTGCTCGTATAAAAACTCGCGTCCGGAATTGAAAAAATTTCCGACCACCGGACCAAGCATTCTGGTCAAGGCCGGGGAGGAAAATGCCGGTGTGCTCGACGTTGGAGACGGCTGGGCGGTGGCCTTCAAAATCGAGAGCCACAACCACCCCAGCGCGGTGGAGCCATTCCAGGGCGCGGCCACCGGCGTCGGCGGCATCATCCGCGACATTTTCACCATGGGCGCGCGGCCTGTTTTTCTTCTCGATTCCCTGCGCTTCGGGCCGGTGGACAAAGGCTCCCCCGGCGCAGCGACCAACCGCCATCTTTTCGCCGGCGTCGTCTCTGGAATCGCCCACTACGGAAATTGCATCGGCCTGCCGACCATCGGCGGCGAAACGTGGTTCGACGAGACCTATGCCGGAAACCCGCTGGTCAATGTCTTCTGCCTCGGCGTACTGCGTCACGATCAGATTGCACGCGGCGCGGCCAAGGGTGTCGGCAATCCTGTGTTTTATGTCGGCGCGGAAACCGGGCGCGACGGATTGGCTGGAGCCGCCTTCGCCTCGCGCGAACTCACCGAGGAGTCGAAGGAGGACCGTCCCGCGGTGCAAGTCGGCGATCCCTTCCGCGAGAAGCTCCTGCTCGAAGCCTGCCTCGAACTTCTCGCCAGCGGTTGTGTGGCGGGCATCCAAGACATGGGAGCAGCCGGCCTCACCTGCTCGACCTGCGAGACGGCGAGCCGCGGCGGCAGCGGCATCGACGTCGATCTCGACCTCGTCCCCAAGCGTGAGGACGGCATGACACCGTATGAAATTCTGCTCAGCGAATCGCAGGAACGCATGCTGGTCATCGTCCACCGCGGCCAAGAGGATCGCGTTCGCGAAATTTTCGACAAATGGGATCTGCCCCACGCGCAAGTCGGCCACGTCACCGACGACGGGATCATGCGCATCCGCGCCGCCGGAGCGGTTGTCGCGGAAATCCCCGCCTCCTCGCTCACCGACCAGGCCCCCGTCTATCATCGCGAGGCGGCGGATTGGACGCCCCCAACCCCGCTGGATATCAGCTCGGTTCCGATGGCCGATCTCTCCGCCGCGCTGACCAGCCTGCTCGCTCATCCGACCCTCGCGCGCAAGCGCTGGATCTGGGAGCAATACGACCACATGGTGCGCAACGGCACGGTCGTCGCACCCGGTTCCGATGCCGCGGTTTTTCTCGCGCGGGAATGTGGAAAATTCCTCGCGGCATCGGTCGACGGCAACGGGTTGATCACGAAGCTTGATCCTCGCGAGGGCGGGCGGCGCTGCGTGGCCGAGGCGGCGCGCAACCTCGCCTGCTCCGGCGCAGTACCGCTCGGGGCGACCGACAACCTCAACTTCGGCAATCCGCACAAGCCGGAAATTTTCCGCCAGTTGCGCGATTCCGTGGAGGGAATAGCCGAGGCCTGCCGAGCTTTCGACACGCCCGTCACCGGCGGCAATGTCAGCCTCTACAACGAAAACCCGACGGGGCCGATCGACCCCACACCGGTCGTAGCCATGGTCGGCCTGATCGAAAACGAAGCCCACATTACCAGGCAGGGCTTCCGCGGCGGGGGCGATGCCGTGTGGTTGCTCGGCGACCGCGACGCGGGTCTGGAT
>JBAXCT010000128.1:0-6358 GCA_037141375.1 Chthoniobacterales bacterium
CGGGAAACTTCTTGGTGATCTGAACCGTGCGCCACATGTCCTGCGTGATCGTGGCGCGGTGGGTTTCGATAAAAATCGGAAGTCCGGTTTTTTCCGATGCAGAGAGGATGGCCTCGACGAGGCGAAAAACATCGTCATCGTCCTCGATCCCCCAACCAACGTGGACAGTCAAGCATAGGTCGCCACGCGCCGCATGCTTCTCGGCGAGGGGCAACGCCTCCCCGGGTTGATTGATCCGTCCCAGCCCGCAGTAGGCAATCGGACCGGGCGGCTGAGGACCGTCATCCGTGAGTTGAACACCCTCGAAACCGTCGGCGGCCAGTCGCTCGAGCAGCTCTTCCTTTGCCACGCCGGTCCAGATCGAATCGCGGCGCAGATCGACAAGATTATCCAGGTTGAGGAAGACCCGCAGCTTAGGGGCATCAAATGATCCGTCGTTGAGGTAACGTGGGGGTTTCAAAATTCGTCGCAAGCTATCTGGGACGCGCTCACTCCGAGCTCGGTGAGCATCTTCCGGCACGCCTTGACCATCATCGGGGGCCCGCAAAGGTAAAATTCCAAAGCACGCACGTCCGGATGGTGACGAAGATGCCGGTCGAGAACGACCTCATGGATGAATCCCGCGGGACCATCCCAGTTGTCCTCCGGCAGCGGCGAGGAGAGCGCCGGGTGAAAACTGAAATTGCCGTGGCTAGCCGCGAGATCTTCGAAGTATTCCCCGTAATAGAGCTCCTGTTTCGAACGGGCTCCATACCAATAACTGATCCGGCGCGAGGAGTTCGCGGACTCAAGCAAGTGGCTGAGGTGTGCGCGCAGCGGCGCCATGCCCGCACCGCCCCCGATGTAGACCATTTCCTTCTGCGTCGGCTTGACGTGGAAGTCACCGAAAGGCCCGACTGCGGTGACTTCGTCCCCCGGCTTCAAACTGAAGACGTAGGAGGATCCGATACCCGGGGGGCAATCTTGTCCGGGTGGCGGGGTGGCGATGCGGACATTGAATCGGAGCGTCCGCTCGCGGGATGGATTTGACGCCAGTGAGTAGTTGTTGCGCTGGCCGGACGAGGGATTGGCGGCCTCGAGATCGAAGACGTGCTGTTGGCGCCAGACGGCTGCAAAAGGCTCGGGGATGTCGAAGTCCCGGAAACGAACGAGATCGTATGGCGGGATTTCGATTTGCAGGTAATCGCCCGGGGTGAAATCAAGCTTTGCGGAAGAATCCAACGGTTCCAGGACAAGTTCTTTGATGAAGGTTGCGACACTCCGATTGCTGACAACCCGAAACTGCAGCGTCGCTTGCTGACGGGACCCCGCTCCGCCCGCGCGGAGAACGTTGAGCCATAACCGGCCGCCACGCTCCTCGATGGGGTAAGTGGCAAGCCCGCGGCATACGGGGGCCCGGGCTGGCGAACCGTCGGCGAGACGAAACCGGCCGTTGTGTTTAGGGCACTCGATAATACCGTCCTTCACGAGACCGTCCGCGAGATGGGTGTTGCCGTGGGTGCAGATGCCGTCGGTGGCATGGAGCGCACCCCGCTCGTCGCGGATCAGGGCATAGGTTTTGCGCCCATGGTCGAAACGAAGCACATCGGAAGCATCGAGATCGGCGGCCGCGCATACCTCGATCCAGCCCGCCGCATCGGGCTTGGCGTCGTTTCCCTGCGGTTGCTCGGCGCCACTGTTCCGGGGCGGCGGGAGCTTGCGCTTCACGTGGTAGGACGGATCAGACACCTGCCGCAGCACAGCCGGCAATATTTCCCGCCAAGCGGCTACCAGCGACGGATAAGGCGGCGGACAGTCGTCTTTGATCAGCTCATGCAGCTTTGGAAGGTTGTGGTAAGGGATCAACGGGAACATGTGATGCTCGAGGTGGTAGTTCATGTTCCAGTAAACAAAGCGACTGAACGGATTCATGAAAACCGTGCGGCAGTTCAACCGGTGGTCGAGCACGTTCTCCGCCAGCCCGGCGTGCTGTGTCGTGTTGTGGACAATCATGAGCCACGTGCCGAAAAAGTGCGGGAGGATGACGAGGAAGACCGGAATCCAGGATTTCAGTGCGATGGCGAGGACAATGGTTGCGACATAGATACCGAGGACAATACGCGCGTTGCGGAAAATTTTGGGAAATTCGCTCTCCGGAATAAACGTCTTCTCATCCGGCGTCACACGCCCGAACGAATGACCGATCAGTCCGGGGAAATACCCGCGGTAAACGCCGATCGCGAAAAGGCTCATGAGGTGTGTCGTTATGTCCGGAGGGCGGGAAACTTGGATTTCCGGATCCCGACCGACGATGATGGTATCCGAATGGTGCCGTGTGTGGCTCCAGCGCCAGACCACGGACTCGCGCATGACCATGAATGACGCCAGTTCGTAGAGGGCGTTGTTCAGCCAGTCTGTTTTGAAGGCGGTTCCGTGCCCCGCCTCGTGCCAACGTGAGTCCGAAGCCGTGGCGTAGAGCACGGCATACAGAGCGTAAGGAAATACGACCCACCAGGTGCCCCACAGCGCAACGGTGCCCCACCCCGTGAGACCCAAAAGCGCAAACCACAGGAAAGTGTCGCGCAGTGCAGGCCCATCGCGCCGTTCCAGCAGGCCGCGCAGCGCCTTGCGCGGGACCGAGGTTTGGTACCAATCCGCCTCAGCGAGACCCATTTCGATCGCCTTGGCTGCGTTGTTTCCGGTGAGGGAGTAATCGAGACGCTCCGGTGGTTTGCTAACTGGCGCGACTGCCGTGGGGGAATCGTAGCTCATAATGCGGAAAATTGTAGGTGAAATAGACAGCCGCAGGAATGGACACAACCGTACTATCGCATGTATTTTCCGGACATGGCGAAAGTCCCCGACCGGTATCGACTGTATTCCTTTCCAGAGCAGCAAACACCTCTCGGGCGCGTGCATTTCGGGGGTGAACTCCCGCAAAGCCAAGGAACGGGATGGGATGGCTATCGCGAATACGGCATGTATGCAGCGGTCTTGATCACGCGCGGCAACGGCGTCTATCGGGATGCTGCCGGCCGGGAAATTGGATTGTGTGAGGGGTGCGTAATTCTAGTCTTTCCGGAAGTTCCCCACCACTACGGACCGGCACCGGGCAAACTTTGGGATGAGGTCTTCGTGGCTTTCAGCGGGGCCGCCTTCGACGCCTGGCGAGGCCACGGGCTGGATCCGATTCACCCCGTCTGGCCCCTGCAGAACGCGCGCCGCGAGGCGGATTTTCTCCGCTCCCTATTGCGAAAAAAGGTCGAGGACCTGCGGGGTTCAATCAAACAGGCCGCGGATGTGCACGAGATGCTGGCGCGTTGGTTGGCACAGCGACCGAATGAACAGGGCATGCCGGCATGGTTGGAAAAAGCCCGCCGGACTTTGGCTGCTCTACCGGAGCAGCGGACCCCAGCCTCCGTCGCACGGGAGTGCGGCCTCCACGCCGACGCATTCCGCCGCGCATTCCGGAAATGGACCGGGGAAACGCCAGCCCAGTTCCGGCGCCGACACCGCCTGGCCATGGCTGTCGATCTGCTCCGGCGACAAGAACTCAGTCTGGCGCAGATCGCCGAGTCACTCGGCTTTCACGACGCGTTTCATTTTTCGAAACGCTTCAAGGAAGCTTATGGAACCCCACCCTCCGTCTTCCGCAACATGCCTCCCGAACCAATAGGGAAGATGCTCCGTCCGTGTCGCAAGTCGAAGCGGTAATAGTCGGCAAGCAGGACGGATCGGTCTGCCGCCTCGGGCAACCGGCGTTGCATCTCATCGGCGCGTTTCGGGATGCAGGAAGATCGAGTAGTTCGAGACACCGTGGTCTTTAAGGACCTTCTCCAACTCCGGCCAGATCGGGTTGTGGCGTTTTTCGCATTCCTCTTCGGCGCCGGTGTTGACCGACATGATGAAGGCTGTGCGGATTTTCATGAATTGTTGGTGCACGCGAGCGTGTGATCTTGGTCAGCGCGACCTCCACAGGGGCACGGACGGGCGCCTTTTCACTTGGACTTGCGCGAGCACCAATCCGACGGTGTCACGCCACCGGCCCGCTCGATCAGTTCGTTGTCCCACGTGACAAGCGTCGTTCCGGTCGAGGCCGCGGCGGCGGCGTAGATGGCGTCTGCCCCGCGCAGCAGGCCACGCGTCCCGCAATTCAACGCTGCGTCGATCAATGTCATGTCCACGTCCACCCACCGCAGAAGGGGGATCGCCTGCAGGCTCCGGGCCACGGCTAAACCCTTGGCACCGTCTCTTTGTCTGCGGGCCATCGCACACGCTGTTTCCACGATGGCCAGCGAAGGAGCAAACATCTCGACGCGCCGCCGCTCGCACTCCCGCAGGAAGGCGACACTTTCGATGTGGAAAGCGTCCTTCGGCTCGAAAAAGGCCGTCCAGACGCTGGCATCGATCGTGATCATCTGGCGTAGCGCTCCAGACGGTTCCGTTCCTCTTCGAGGATTTCCCGCGCGGTGGGACCGGGCCGGTCAGCCGGCATAGCATGCTCAAGGAGTTGATCCACCCAACTGACCGGCGACTCCCCCGCGGCATGATCGGTGCTTCCCGGCTCTTGGACCCAGTTGCGGAACAACTCAATGGTCACATCACGCACAGACCGCCCTTTAAGAGCTGTCTTGGCCTTCACACGACGGTAAAGATCATCCGGAATATCGATGGTTGCTTTCATGTTATACAGCTTACCGTTTTACAAGTTCCTGTCATTCGACCCGAGATCCTAGCATCGCGCTGGAGGCACTGCAGGCGGCGTTCGCTCCGGGGCAGACCTCTTTGCGCCAGAGAAATCCGAAAGATGCGAGCGTCGCTGCCGAGAAGCACAGTTTCGGCCAGATGCTATCGGGGCGAAATCTGCCCGAAACGCAACGCGAGCAACACGCTCAGCAGCGTCGCAGTGGCAACATAGACACGGCCATCGGCTGTGGTGAAGGCGCGGGAAGCATTCATCGCTCAAGGAGCGGAGGTTTTGAATGCGTCGCGAATTTCCATAATACCCGCACCGAGTTTGGCTGAGGAGATGGCATCGAGTTGGTCGGGACTACCCGCGAAATGCACGGTGGTTTGCTTGTGTGTGAGACTCGCGCCGGGCGCCAACTCTGCACCGGAAGAGGATGTCTCAAGTTCGTAGAATGGACCGAGCGGCGGCTCGCCGGGAGCCGGGGATCCGTCGTTGTAGGCGTTGATCACGTCGCCCGCGTAGGGATCCTTCTGTTTCTCCCACATCGAGTTCACGTAGCGGCCGTCTTTGTTCAGAGGATCGCAGCGCACGATGGTCAGTGCGCCGAGGTCGGGCGAGTAGCTTCCAGCGAAAGCCGTCGAGCGCGATGGCGGGATACCGATTTTTCCGCGCGAGGCACCGTCGCCTTTGAAAAAGATCACACCCTTGCCGACCTTGAGGCGGTCGGACGAAATCTTCCCGAAGTAGGCGTCGTTGACCACAGGTCCCGCGCCTTCTTCGCGGAACGGAATGGCCATGACCGTGGAAGGTGACGGCTTATACATGCCGAGGATCCAGACCGAGAGGAGTCCCGTGTCCGCATCCCAAGTTTTTTTGCCACGGTTGGTGATGGTGTTGACCGTCTCGTAGGCGACGAAGGGCAGATCTTCGGGGATGGTCACGCCCAAGGCCTGTTCGGTTTGCTCCCGGTCAAGCAGGCGCACTGTGCGCTCGACTCCGAGATCGAATTTCGTTCCGGATTGGTTGGTCACGGAGAAGGAACGCGCGAAAACGGCGTGAGTTTCGTCCGAAGACACAACGTCAAAAGGTTCCGCATCGATGGCCAGAGGTGTTTTCCAATTCGCGAAATCGAATTTTGCGCCCGGTGCGAAGAAGATGCCGAACTGTCCGCCCTCGGGCCCGAGCCAGAAGCGCTCTTCCCCACCGAAAACGTGGATCTTGGATTCCAGCGTTCCCCTCGCCTCCTCGGACGGCACCACACCCTTCTTGATGAGCTTGTAGTTAAGCCAACCGTAACCGTCCCCGCCATTCCCGGTCGCCGTGCTGGTCATGACGCGCCCTTGATAAGCAGGTGCCACCGCCACCGACGCCTCACCCCGATGTAACACCACCACGCCCGTGTGCTCCTTCAGAAAGGCGACGTCTGCGCCGAAACTGAGCTGGGTCGGCGGCTTGGCATTCTCCGCAAGCGCCACATTGGCCACCGCGATGAATTGCAGGCATAAACAGAGGGGAATTTTCATGGGTATCGAATCTAGACAGAGAAGGTTCTCTTTCACAAGTAAGAGTCACGGACCCCAGATGCAAAGCGATCCCAGAACACGTGAGATGTGGGGCCGGACCACTGGTGACAAAGCCCAGAGGGCGTCCGGAGTTGCTGCGCCGCAAGAAATCCTCCAGCGCCAAAAT
>JBAXCT010000129.1:0-6293 GCA_037141375.1 Chthoniobacterales bacterium
GGGGAAAAGAAAGACCAGCAACAAGACAAGGATCAGCAACAGAAAGACCAACAGCAGTCAGGCGGGGGCCAGGGTCAAAAGCAGGATCAATCGCAGGGCAAGGATCAGAAAGACCAACAACAGTCCGGTGGCGGGCAAGACCAGCAGAAGCAGGATCAGGGGGAAAAATCCCAGGATCAAAAACAGTCAGGAGGAGGCGGCGATCAAAATCAGGACGAGAAGCAGAAGAAAGACGGTGACAAGCAGGACGCCCAGCAGGGTGGGGAATCTGGTGACCAAGAGAAGAAAAACGATCAAGGTTCGGAAGGCGACCAGCAGCAGAAAGACCAGTCGAACGGTGAAGAAAAAAAAGATCAGGGCGACAAAAAGGGAGAGCAGGGGGAACCAAAAGACTCACAGCAAGGCAATCCTCCCCAGTCTTCCGGTGAATCCCGTCCCCAGCAGGGGCCGCAGGGCGAGAAGCGCGGTCCTGTCGCGCCGCAGCCACAGGAAAAAAAGCAGGGTGAGTTGCATGGCGCGGGAGAAAAGCCCTCGGATGAAAAAGACGGCCAGCAGCAAGCCGCGGCGGTCGAGGAAGCCGAGCAGGATGGCAAAATGAACGAATCCCAGGCCCGTGCTTTGCTGCGTTCTTTGCAGACGGAAGAGAAAAGGGTCGATCTTCTCGAACGTGAGACCTTCCAAGAGGTCTCAAAAGACTGGTAGCATGCGGATGGCCATGGATATGCGTTTTTTGCGGTTCGCCGCAGCACTTTTTCTTTTGTCCATGGCGGCCCGGGCCGATGTGGTCACTCAGATCAGCCGACCGGTGGCGCAGGTCGGGCAACCTGTCGCTCTGGTCTACCGCTTCATCAACACTCCCGAGCCTGAAAATATGCCGGAGCCATCGATCTTTGTTCCTGGCGATGGACTAGCCATCAACTTCCAGGGAGCCAACCGCCAGAGCAATTTTTCCTTCGGATTTAGTGGCGGTCGGATCCAGAACAACTCCGAGTCCGTCATCGAGTTCAACTACTCTGTCACGCCCCTGCGCCCGGGCAAGTTCACCATTCCCGGTTTCGAGGTGCGCGCAGGCGGTCAGCAAATCCGCACCAAGCCTGCAGTTCTTGAGGTGGTCGCGCCCGCAGGCTATGTGCCGCCTGCGACGGTCCCTCCTCCGGGTGCGGCGCGTCAACCGATGCAGGCTTTGCCGGTGCCTCCCCAACCTCAGCGCGGAGGTGCGGATGGCGAAGCGTTTTTCGGTGAACTCGTGATGGGCGCGAAAACCGCATACGTTGGCGAGGTTGTCCCGGTCGAACTCCGCTTCTATTTTCGCGGCGATCTTCCGCTCAGCAACCTGCAACCGCCGACTTTCGGCGGTGATGGATTCACCGCGGTTCCCCTGGGCGAACCCGAGCAGACAGAGCAAATGGTGAGCAATACTCCCTACCGCGTCTTCACATTCCGCAGCGCCATCACCGCGGTCAAAACTGGCGAGATCACCATTCCGCAGATCAAGATGCCCGGAACCGTCATCTCTGCCGGAGCCCCTCCTGGCATTGATGCTTTCTTCGACCAGTTTTTCCGCAATATGCCGATTCCGGGCATGGGGCGGCAGGAACAAATCGAAGTCACCACGCGCGAAAAGGTGCTGCAGGTCGTGCCGTTGCCCAAGGATGGACGGCCGGCCAACTTCAGCGGCGCGATCGGCCAATTCACTTTGGAAGCCACCGCCACCCCACGCAAAGCGTCCGTCGGCGAACCGGTGACCCTGCAACTCTCCGTCAGCGGCCGCGGCAATTTCGACGCGATGGCTTCGCCTGTTCTGACCGCGGATGAAGGCTGGCGGACCTACGCACCCAAGGAAGATTTCACCAAGACCGATGCGATCGGTTTCGGTGGCAGCAAGAAATTCGATTTCAACCTCGTCGCCCGCAGCAACCGCACCGCCACTCCGGGTGCGGAGTTCTCCTATTTCGATCCGAGCAAAAAGGGATACGTCACGCTGACCTCGGCTCCGATTCCGATCGATGCGGCTGGACGGGAAACGGCGGGGTCTGATCAGGATACCTTGCCTCCTGTCTCCGCTGCGCCCGCCGGTCCGCAGGCAGCGCCCGCCGCCCCGTCCGCCGATGATGTGGCATCACCCGCTGCGAGCATGGGCAAGGCATCTGCATTTGGATTTGTTCCCCAGCTCCGATCCCCTTGGTTCCTCCGGATCAACCTCGCTCTGCTCGCCAGTTTTGCCCTAGCCCTTCCCATACTTCTCTGGCTCAGGCGCCGCGCGTTCAAAAAGGTCCAGACTGCCGACCTTGAAAAAACCCTACGGCAAGCCAGAGCCACGCTGCAGCAAACATCCGACCGCTCGGAATTCTACACCGCGGCGGCAAACTTCTTGCAGGCACAGTTGGAAATGAGCCACAGCCAATCCGGCAGCGTGCCTGATACGGTGGCGGAGCTCCAACGCCGCATCAGCAATCCCATCGAACGGCGCGACTTGGAATCCATCCTCGCGCGCCGCGATGAACTCAAATATGGCGGGGGCGCGGGCGGGGGACTGGATCCCGAAGAACGCCGCAGCGTTGCAGCCCTGCTGGACAAATTCGCCGCTCATCATGAATAAAATCTTCCTCGGTCTCCTGGCCTCACTTTTTGCCTCCTCCCTCTTCGCTGCGACGGGCGATCCTGCGGCCCGCTTCGAGGAGGCCAATCGCCTTTATGCGGAGAAGGATTACGCCGAGGCGCGCAACTCCTACGAGCAGCTCGCCTTGGATGGAGCGACAAATCCCGCAGTCTTTCTGAATCTCGGCCATGCCGAATATCGCCTCGGTCGTCCTGCGCTCGCGGCGATCAATTACCGACGTGCTCTTGCTCTCGATCCCGCCGATACCGCCGCCCGCAGCAGTCTCGAACATGTCCAGCGCGAGCTGGGCCAACCCGCCCCCGGCATGGGGTTCGCCGAGGTGGTCGGCAAATACATTTCCTATGATCTACTAGCGCTCATCGGCAGCCTGCTCTTCTGGGCCGGATCTCTCCTTGTTGTCTTCGCGGTTTTCTCCGCCCGGAAACAAACCGGCCTCCTCGCTCTGGGAGTTTTCGTCGCCCTCGTCGGCGCCACTGCGGTGGCTGTATCATGGGCGGGCGATTCGCGCATCGCCTTGGAACACATCTCGGTGGTCGTCGAGGAGACCGAGGCCCGCAGTGCTCCGGCTGACAACGGGCAGAAGCTCTCCGACCTCAAAAAAGGTGCGCCGGTGCGCGTCATCGCCGCCAGGGATGATTGGTCCTTGGTGCGTCTGCCCATCGGGGTCGACGGTTGGATCAAGAGCGCCGCGCTGCAACCTGTCTTGCCCGCGGATCTTCCGCCCAGTCCGTGATCTTCCGACTCTCCGCCGCGTTCCTGCTGCTCGGGCTTTGCAGCGGGGCATTGGCGGGATGGAGGGAAGACGCACGTGATTTGCACCCCGGCAATTTTCCCCCTCTGCCTGCATCGATCGTGTCACACTACGTGTTCGGGTGGAGCGGGATCGAGGCGGCGGAGGCGGATTTCACGTTGCGGCGGGGTGATGACGGAACATGGCACGGTGCCGCGCGCGGCGGTACCAAGGGCGTGGCGCGTTCGCTGTGGAAACTCGACGCGAGCTACGACGTCAATCTTGCGGAGAGCAACTGGGTGTCGCTCGACTCCCGCCAGATCGAGCGCTACAGCTCCTACACGCTGGACGAGAAGGCGGTGTTTCTGCCCGGCGGCGTTCGTTCTTGGCGGGAGAGCACGAAGGAGGGCGCGAAACGCCCGAAATGGCGGAATTTTTATGTCGAGGGTATGCGCGACATCGCCGGCGCCCTGCTTCTGGCCCGCAGCCAACCGCTGAATAAAGGCGACACGATCCCGCTGGCCGTATTTCCCGGCGAATGGATGTATCTCGTCCGCGTGCATATCGAGCGGCGCGAAAAGATCAACTGGCGAGGTAAGGAACGGGCCGCCATCCGCGCGTCGTTCGACATCGACTCGATCGAAAAAAACTACTCCCTCACGCCGCACAAAAAATTCCAGCGCGGCACGGTCTGGGTCAGCGACGACGAGATCCGCCTCCCGCTGCGCATCGAGGTCAAAGTCTTCGTCGGCTACGTTTTCGCGGAATTGGTATCGATAAAAACCTCTGCGGATGCAGACCGGTGAGCCGTTTTTCCAGGCCCTTCAGCGCAGGAACAGTAGCGCCATGAGGATGAGCAGCGGCAGAAGGATGGGTAAAGTGTAGCGCAGGACGTAGCCGAAAAACGACGGGGTCTCCACCTTGGCGTGTTCGGCGATGGCTTTGATCATGAAATTCGGGCCGTTGCCGATGTAGGTGGCGGCGCCGAAGAAGACCGCGCCGAGCGAAATGGCGGTAAGGAGGTCGGCATGCTGGGCGGCGAAGGCGGCAACTTCGGATGGCTTGGCGAGCTGGAATCCGTGCTGGGCGGTGGCCGTGGCCAGGAAGGTCAGGTAGGTCGGTGCGTTGTCGAGCACGGCGGAAAGAATCCCTGTCAGCGCGTAATATTGCATCGGCGTGTGCACGCCGAGCGCGTCGGAGTGCACATTCAGGTAATCCAACGCCGGCAGCATGGTTGCGAAGATGCCGAAGAAAAGCCACGCGACCTCTTTGATCGGATGGAAATCGAAGTGGTTCATCTCATGCACTTGCCGCGGCGTGAAATACCACGAGGCCACGGCGGCGCCCGCCATGATGACCTCGCGCCACGGCGTGGGGAGAAAAACGGCGCCGAGGATGACGGCGAGGAGCAAAAAATTGCGTTTGCCCAGCATGGAAAATGATTCTTCCGCTGTCTCGTGATCCCGCACAGCTTTCGGAGCCCGGTGGAAATTGATCCGGTCTATCACATGGAAGATGGCCAGCAGCGAGGTGACCATGACCATCCACGGCATCCAGAGGTGGATCGTCGTCCAGAAAAACGGAACGCCTTGCAGATACCCAAGGAAGAGCGGTGGATCACCGATGGGAGTGAGGGCGCCGCCGACGTTGCCGACGATGAAGATGAAGAAAACGATATGGAACGCCGTGATGCGGTATTTGTTCATGCGGATCCATGGACGGATCATCAGCATGGAGGCGCCGGTGGTACCGATCAGGTTTGCTATGCAGGCGCCGATGGCGAGATAGAGAGTGTTGCGCAGGGGAGTGGCCTCGCCGCTCACCCGGATGTGGACGCCGCCAGCCACGATGAAAAGAGAGCCGATCAGTGCGATGAAGCTGATATATTCGTGAGCCACGTCGGCCAGCGGTTCGAAGTGGCGCAGCACGAGGACGTAGTATCCCACCGAGAGAAGTGCCAGTCCGAAGGCCACCTTGGGGTAGTGCTTTTCCCACCAGTGCAGGTTGATGAACGGCATCAAGGCGATCGACAGGAGCATGACGATGAACGGCAGGATCATCCACGGGTTCGGATCGATCGTCGTCGGAGAAACGGATGCGGCTAAGGTAACCAAGATGGGGATGTCAGCCCAAGGTGGTCACCGGCACAAGGCGATTCGGACGCGCTCCTGTTTGACGGGCGGCGTGCCCTCCCTCACGATGGAGCTGTGCCGTGAATACTCCCTTTGCTCCCAAACCCGACAGCGCCCTGCTTGTCCTGGCACATGGCTCGAGTGTCAATCCGACCTCGAGCCGGCCGACCCGCGAGCAGACGGAGCGTCTGCGTGCTTCCGCTCTCTTCGGCGAGGTGGCCTGCGGATTCTGGAAAGAAAAGCCCGGGCTTCGGGAGGCGCTGGATTCGCTGAGCAAGCCGGAAGTTTTCATCGTGCCGAACTTCACCGTGGAGGGCTATTTCGTACGCAATGTGATCCCGAAGGAACTCGATCTGACCGGCCCAGTCACACAGCGCGAAAATGGGCAGGTTCTGCGGCTTTGTCTGCCGGTGGGCGGGCATCCTCGCATGACCGAAGTCCTGCTGCACCGCGCGCACGAGGTGGCGCCGGAGGTCGACTTCGCGCGGGCCGCGTTGCTCGTGCTCGGCCACGGCACGCCTCTCGATACGCGGAGTTCCGAGGCGGTCGAGGCGCAGGTCGCTGCGATCCTCGCACGCGGGATTTTCGCCGAGGTGCTCGGTTCATTCATGGAGACGCCGCCGAAAATCGAGGACTGGCGCGAGATCACGAAGTGTCACGATGTCATCGCTGTGCCGTTTTTCATCGCGGACGGCCTGCACAGCGACGAGGACATTCCTGCCTTGCTCGGCATCGCGGGCGAGGGGACAGCCGGGGAGCGCGAGCGCGGGAATCCGCATGCGATCGACGGTCGCCGCCTTTACTATTCGCG
>JBAXCT010000130.1:0-6289 GCA_037141375.1 Chthoniobacterales bacterium
CGAACAGGGGCGCGGGTCGGACGTGCGCTACGACCTCGAGATCAAGCTGGAGGAGGCGGCGCGCGGCGTGGAGAAAGAGATCGAGATCCGCCGAACCGGACGCTGCTCGTCGTGCGGCGGTTCGGGTGCCGGCGAGGGCGCCAAACGCCACACCTGCCCAACCTGCCGGGGACGCGGACAGGTTGTCGCCTCGCGCGGATTCTTCCAAGTCGCACAGCCCTGCCCGCAATGCCGAGGGGCGGGCGAAATGTTCGACCATCCATGCAAATCTTGCCGTGGCGAGGGCCGCGCGGAAATCGGCGCGCGCATCAAGCTCAAGATCCCTGCCGGCATCGATGATGGTTCACGTCTGCGCTCAAGCGGCAACGGTGAGGCCGGCGTGCGCGGGGCCGCGAGCGGCGATCTTTATGTCGTGATCCACATCCGCGAGCACAGCATCTTCTCGCGCGACGGTGCCGACCTTTTCTGTGAATTGCCGGTGGCCTTCGCCACCGCGGCGCTCGGCGGTGAAATCAACGTGCCGACGCTCGACGGACGCGCCTCGGTCAAAATTCCGGCTGGCACGCAGAATGGGACGATTTTCAAGTTGCGCGGCAAGGGCATGCCCCACCTGCGAGGCTCGGGACACGGACAACTCCTCGTCCGCGTGGCCGTCGAGGTGCCGACCAAGCTGGGTGCCGAACAAAGGCGCAAGCTGGAGGAGTTCGCCGAAAGCTGCGGCGACCAAAACACGCCGATCGCCAAGAGCTTTCTCGAGCGGGCGAAGGAATTTTTCCTCTGATCCGAGGATCAGCAGCAGCCGCTATCGCCGCAACATGCGCCATCATCTTTGGCGGGTGGAAGGCAAAGTTCTTTGGCCAAGCAGTCGGTATGCTTGAGCCCCAAATTGAACACCAGCGCGTCTTCATGCACGCCGCCGGACACCACGGGGAACTGCGAAATGAAGCCATCTTCGTATTCGACCTCCAGAGGAAGCTCGGCCAAGTCCAAAGGCTGGACGGCCCGAGCGAGGATACCTGCCAGCTTGCCGGCAGTCAGCCGGTGATGCGTGTCGTCCGCCACCCAAGTCTGCAGACAGCAGAAGGAAGTCTGGCGCAGGGTGGCGCCGCAATCGAGGAACCGGCGGTCCACCCGGCCAACCTCGGTGACGTGGGCATGAGGAGGAATCATGCCGCCATCCGGGAGGACGAAAACAATGCGGGCAGCAGGATGCTGGTCGAGGAGAGCGTGGAATTCAGTAACGTTCATAGGAATTAAAGTGCTCGGCCTTCCCGCAATCCCGCGGCGTAGGCGCGAAACACCAGCGCGATCTCGTCGCGGACACGGCGGAACTCGTCCATGACCTGCTCGTCCGTGCCGAGGACCTTGGCCGGGTCGTCAAAACCCCAGTGGTAGCGGTTCACTTGGCCGGGAAAGATGGGACAAGCCTGATCCGCATTGCCGCACACCGTGATGACCGTGGAGATAGTGCGGTCCGCAAACTCACTCATGTGTTTTGAAACGTGTCCGGAGATATCGATCCCGATCTCGGCCATCGCTTCTATGGACTTTGCATGGACGTAGCCTGCCGGATTGGATCCGGCACTATGAACGTCGGCGAGATCACCGACTTCGGTGCGCAGGATTCCTTCCGCCATGTGGCTGCGGCACGAGTTGCCCGTGCAGAGAATGAGTATGTTGGGCCTGTTCATAAAATCATACCACGGTCGTTTTATCGCAGTAATGTCCGGCCATGGTCTGGACGGTTTCGGTTCCGCTGTTTTCGAAGCGGACATTCCCCTCGCAGATGACATCCGCGTTGAAGTTCCACGGTCCGATCACTTCGAGCTTGGTGCAGCGCAGCAGCGATGGCACGTGCGAACCGAAGCCGTGCTCCAGGCCGGCGAGCAGCTTGTAGTGCGAGGGATCAAGCGCGATATCGGGGGGAACACCCTCCCGTTCGGGGGCCAGTTCGATACGGCTGTCGTCGGTGGTCCGGTAGGCATCCGAGCGAAGCGCGAGCAAGTCCTCCGTCGTTTTGACCGGCGCGAAGCGCGTGCGCGGCACAAGCACCGCCCCGCTCTGGGCAAAGCATTCAATGGCCGCGCCCATCGCGCTTTCCAACTGCAGAACTTTCGGGGAGGAAGGATCCCTTGGATCCGCCGTCTTCGCATTGCAAATAAGCGGCAGGGGCAAGGAACCGCTGTTCTCCTCAAGAGCCACGCGCAGATCGCTCACGCGCAACCACAGCGTGTTGGTGTTGAAAAACCGGTGGCGCGCGATGTCCTGGAAGGCGGCAAGATCCCCGTCAGGACATTGGGCGATCTCGCGCAGGACAAGACGCCCGTCGGACTTGCGCCGCGCCAGATGACCGCCCTTGCGATCGGAGGGCGTGCGCTCGGCCACCTCCATGAGAAAGGAAAGCCCGCTCGCGGCGAAATAGCCGAGCAGATCAAGGTCGACTGTGGCGCCAAGATTGTCGCTGTTGGAAACAAAGAGGTACTCGATACCCTCACCCGCCAAGCCATCGAGCCAACCGGAGGCCAGTAGCGAGGGATACAAGTCGCCGTGCCCCGGCGGACACCACTCCAACTCGGGCGAAGCCGGCCAGTCCAGCGGTTCAAGAGTGTCGGCGAGCAGCTTGGGCACTTTGTTTTGCAGAAAATCCAGACGCCCCTCCGTCGACAGCCCCGGATAGCGCGCCAGATGCGCCAGCGTGTCCGCGGAAGTGCTGTAGCTGTCCATGAGGAGAAATTTCGGGCCGTGCGTCCCGTGCAACACGCGCAGCGAAAGGATCTGCCGCGCAATGAAATCGAGAAAGTTGAGTCCATCCTTCACCGCGATGAGCGATTTGGCGCGATCCAGCCCCATGCTTGTGCCGAGGCCGCCGTTGAGTTTGATCACACAAAGATGGTCGAGAAGAGCAGGGTCGGCCCCGTCGCCGCGGACATCCGCCAACGACGGGATCCCGGAGGCGGGGAGGATTTCCTCCTCCGGCAGCAGGCCGGCATGGCCCGTTGCGGCCAGATGCCAGGCGCGGCTGAAGGCGGCTACGGTGGCTTCGGGCAACCCGGCCCCCCGCATTTTCCGCAAAGCTTTCTCGACGCTCTGCACTTTCGCTCAGGCCTTCTTGGTGGTGGCGATGTACAGCTCCCGCAACTGCTTGAAATCGACGGTCGAGGGCGATCCGGTCATGAGCTCGATGCCGCGATTATTCTTGGGAAAGGCAATGACATCGCGGATCGACTCCGCACCGGCCAGCAACATGACGAGCCGGTCCAAACCGAGGGCGATGCCGCCGTGAGGTGGCGTGCCGAAGCGGAAAGCCTTGAGCAGGTGACCGAACATCGAGGCCTGATGCTCCTCGTCCACCCCGAGCACGCTGAACATCTTCGACTGCAAGCCGGCCTCGTGGATCCGGATGCTGCCGCCGCCGATCTCCACGCCATTGAGCACGATGTCATAGGCCTCGGCGTGCACGCCGGCGAAGTCGCCCGCCTCGAGCAGGGCGAGATCCCCGGCCTTGGGCCGCGTGAACGGATGGTGCACCGCGTTCCACTTCTGCTCTTCCTCGCTCCAGGCGAGCAGCGGAAAATCGACCACCCAGAGAAAATCGAGGCGCTTCGGATCATGCTTGATGCCGAGGAGTTCAACCACGCGCAAACGCACCCGCCCGAGCACCTCGCAGACCGTGTCCCGCTTGTCCGCGCCGAAGAGAACGAGGTCGCCCTCCTCGATCTTGAGACGGTCGCGCAGCGCGGCTTTTTCGGCCTCGGTAAAAAATTTGACGATCGGCGACTTCCACTCCCCGTTCTCGCACTTGATGAAGGCCAGGCCCTTGGCTCCGTATTGCTTGGCCATTTCGGTCAGCTCGTCGATCTGCCCGCTGGTGATCTTGGCGAGGCCCTTGGCGTTGAGCGCGCGCACCACGCCACCGCCGTCGAGCGCGCCGCGGAAGACCTTGAATTCCGTACCGCCAAAAATATCGCCCACGTCGGTGATTTCCTGCGCGTAGCGCGTGTCGGGCTTGTCGCTGCCGAAGCGGTCCATCGCCTCGCGGTAGGATAGCCGCCGGAAAGGCGTCTTGATCTCCACGGCCCACGCCTCACGAAAGACAGCAACGAACATTTTTTCGATGAGAGCGTAGATGTCCTCGGGCGTGATGAAGCTCATCTCGATGTCGGCCTGCGTGAACTCCGGTTGACGATCGGCCCGCAGATCCTCATCGCGGAAGCAACGGGCGATCTGGAAATATTTTTCCGCACCGGCGGCCATCAGCAGTTGCTTGTATTGCTGCGGGGCCTGAGGCAGCGCGTAGAACGCACCGGGGTTGAGCCGGCTCGGTACGAGGAAGTCGCGCGCGCCCTCGGGTGTGCTTTTGCTGAGGATGGGCGTCTCGACCTCCCAGAATCCATCCGCATCGAGCACATCGCGCACCGTCTTGATCACGCGGTGGCGCAGGCGAAGGTTTGCCGCCATGGCCGGACGCCGCAGGTCGAGGTAGCGGTGGGTGAGGCGCAGGTCCTCGTTGGCGATGGTGTCGTCGAGGGGAAAAGGCAGTACGTCGGCCTTGTTGAGGACGACCAGTTCGTCGGCCACCAGTTCCACCGCCCCGGTGGAGAGCTTGGCGTTCTCCGTTCCCTCGAGGCGCTTGGCCACCACTCCGGAGACCTGGATGACATCCTCATCGCGCAGACCATGCGCAGCCTCGGCAACCGCAGGATGTTCCTCGGGACGGAAGACGACTTGAGTCAGTCCTTCGCGATCCCGCAGGTCGACGAAAATCACGCCCCCGTGATCCCGGCGCGAGCCAACCCAACCGGCCAGCATGGCACGGGAGCCGATATCTTTGCCCCTCAGGGCCTCGCAGGTGTGCGTCCGAAAATTCATGGCGCTAGAGTCTGCAGATTCGTCGCCCAATCGGCAAGAGCCTCTTGCGACAGATCCGTCTCTTCGCGCGTTTGGAGGTCTTTGACCTTCATCGCGGGCCACTCCTCCCCCACGACCAAAGCAAACCGGGACCCCGCCGCCGCCGCGTCCTTGAACTGGCGGCCGACCTTGTCGGCTCCAAGCGGATAGTCGGCGCGACAGCCGAGCGAGCGCAAGAGAGAAACGACGCGAAGGCCCTCGGCGCGGCGTGACTCGTCCGCGATGATCACATAAACATCGACCGACTGCGCTGCGGCCACGGCCGCATCCATACGATCCTTGGCCGCGGGGACATCGTCGAGCAGATCGCCCAGCACGACATCGCCCAGACCGAATCCGATGGCAGGAAGGCTGACCTTCCCGTCGCTCAAATCGCCCAGCAGGCGGTCGAACCGGCCGCCCCCGGCGATGGCGCGCCGTTCCTGGCGACGATCGAACACCTCGAAGACGAGCCCCGTGTAATAGGCCAGACCGCGCACGATGCGCAGATCCAGGGCGCAGAATCCGTTCAGCCCCCTCGCCGCCAGATTTTCCTGCAGCTTGGCAAAAAAGGCGGGGCGGGCCGTTGCGATGAAACCCTCCACCTGCTCCAGCGCCAACCCCAGCGCGCCGAGCTTGGTCGCGAGAACATCGCGCGGCTCGCGCTCCAGCTTGTCGATGATCGCCAGCGCCTCGCGCGCCTTGGTCTCATCGCTCAAACCTTGCTGGGCCAGAAAATCCATCCACGCCCCGCGGTCGCTCACCCGCACCACCACATCATCCGCCGTGAGGCCGAAGGCCCCCAGGGTCTCGATGAGCAAGGCGAGAAGTTCGGCATCCGCCTCGGGCGAATCATCCCCGACCAGATCGCAGTTGAGCTGCAGGAATTCGCGCAGCCGCCCGCTCTGCTGCTTCTCGTAGCGGAAAAACGGCGCAATGCTGAACCACTTGATCGGCTTGCGGTATTCGCGGGCCTTGGCGATGAGCATGCGCGCCACGGTGGGCGTCATCTCGGGCCGCAGTGCCACTTCCCGTTCCCCCTTGTCGGTGAAGGAAAAGAGCTGGCCGAGAATTTCCCCGCCGCTGTTCTTTTTGCGGTAGAGATCGAGCGGCTCGAGGACCGGACCATCGTATTCGACAAACCCGAACGAACGCGCCACGCGACGCCAGGTGCCGGTGAGATGATTCCGGCGGGCGCAGTCGGACGGAAAAAAATCACGGAAGCCGGGCAGCGAGCGCATAGAGGGGCCTATCTTGGGGTGCGCGTGCCCCCGCTTCAATTCCTCTTTAGGTGCCTGCTCGCTTTTGCTGCGGAAAACTGAACACTGGCAGCGCGTAATTTCCAACCATGCTGCTGGATTCCCTCACCGTCCACGACTTCCGCTGCTTCACGCGTGCGGAG